>JAUMUU010000077.1 GCA_030530545.1 Neisseria sp.
AAACCGAGTTCGTCGGCGACAAACATCATCCGGCCGGAATGCTCGTGCCCGCGATGGAACAGCACAATGGCTTTGTCGGTCGAACCGTCGGCGGCGGGGCGGTAGCGGTAGAAAAGCGAAGTGCCGTCTTGGGTAGTGAAGTGTTTTTGCTGCTCCTGCATGGGATACTCCGGGTGGTTATGGGTTTGCCAACGGTATCACGACCTGTCGGTTGTATGCAATGAGTTGTCGGTTTGGCGCGAAACGGCGGAAAGGCCGTCGGTTAAGGGTTAGGGGCAGACAGGCAAGGGTTGGAATCCCGCTGTTTAGGATGCTGGAATCAAGATTTGTTTGGGAAGGACAGGGCTGCGCCTTATGCGTCGCCCCCGTGTGTCAAAAGAAAAATAAGCATGTGGAAATGTAAATTGTCTTTCAGTGCGGCATTAAATTTCGTATTTTATTGCATCCTATTTCGATATTGGCAAATACGGAGCTCGGATATGGAAAGTCAAAACCACATGCAGCCTAATCAAAAAGGTGGGAAGCCGGAAACGTCCTTGTATGAGGAGGCGATACCGGAAAGTCATCCGGAGTCGGCGGATGGGCAAATGTTGCGGCATGAAGGCGTAGGGGCGGCGGCAGAAGACCCTGTATCCGATAATGGGGAGGCTGCTGTTTTGGCAAGGCCCGAAACAGGGGCTGAAAAAAATAAGGGGAAAGTCAAGCGAAGGAAAAATAAGGCGAAAAGGAAAAGTTTAAACAAGTCGTCCGACCTTATAGGGACAAGCAGGGGCGTGGAAACCATGTTCCGCAACGCCGTGCGCTCGGAAATGGAATTGCTCGCGCTGGCCGCGACCAAGGCGAATATTATGATTTCGCTCAACGGTTTTATTGTATCGGCGCTGATGATTTCGGGTGCGTTTATTTTTTCGTCATCGCCGGAGTTCCTTATTCCGGCCAGTACGTTTATGGTTACTGCCGCCGCATCCATAGTGTTCGCACTGTTGTCCGCCTCGCCCGAACGCATAGGCAAGATGAGGGCGGTGCGCGAATGGCTCAAAGACGTGCTGCGCCGCAGGGCGAAACTGTCCGATTGGAAATCCCGCGTCAGCCGTGCCGAAACACGCTTTTTCGGCGGCAGCCAGCCCAATATCCTGATTTATGAAGACCGTGTGAAGGTGAGGAAAGAACAATATTGGGAAATGATGCAGGAAATGATGGGCGACCGCAAACAAGTCTATGAGAAGATGAGCGACCATCTTTATTGGCTGGGCCTGTTGGCGGATAAGCAGTTCAAATACATCAATTTGTCTTATGCCGTGTTCCGCTGGGGGCTGTTGGCTTCGCTGGCGGCGTTTGTCGGCGTGAAGACGCTGCCTTCGCTTTTGATTTCGCCCGCCAACAATGCGGCCGAATTGCGCGCCTTGGGGATTAATATGTTTGACGGCGTGTATGAGCCTTCCGCCGTGCAGCAGCTTCCCGACGGGCGTATTCTGATTGCGGAAGACGAACCTAACCACGCCTTCAGTGTGTTGAGTATAGACAAGTCGGGGCGTTTCGTTGAGGATGAGGCCTTGGATACGCATGTGATTACCGGCTTCAAACGCCGTTTGAACGATTTGGAGGCGTTGGCGCGCGATGACGAAGGCTTCATTTACGCACTCACTTCTCATTCGCGCACCCGCAAAGGCAATCGCTCGCCCGACCGCGAACATCTTTTGCGCTTTAAAATCCAAGACGGCAATGTATTGGGGCTGACCAGCTATGATAATCTGACCCAGGTTTTGGAAACCGATAAAAAGCTGCACGACCTCATCCGCGAACGCACCAAAGCCGAAATTTCTTTCGATGAAATCAATATCGAGGGCATGGCCTTCGATCCGGTGAAAAAACGCCTGGTTCTCGGTTTTCGCGATCCGGAATTTAACAATATGGCGTTGGTGGCGTTTATCGGTAATCCTAAAGATGTGTTCGAACACAATGCGAAGCCCGAATTTGACGAAGTGGCGATACTCGATATAGACGGAGGCGGCATCCGTTCCCTTAATTATGACCCTATACTGAAAAATTATGTCATCGCCAATGAAATAAAGGACGAAAACGGCCAGAAATTCTCGCAATTATGGTCTTGGAGCGGCAAACCGACAGATGAGCCGCAAAAAATCTCCCTGCCCAACCTGCAACATATCACAAATGTCGAAGCGGTTGATTCGATTGTCGTCAATGGCAAGGCGCAAATGATTCTGATGGGTGATGAAGGTAATGCTTCACGGAAAATTACGGCAAAATATATGTTGGTGGATTATAACCAGCTAGGCAAGCAGTAGTGGTTTTATGCCGTTGTGAAAAAAAGGCCGCTTGAAATTTGATATTTTAAATTTCAAGCAGCCTTTTGATTTATCAGCCTTCCGCGTGTAAACGCCAAACGCTGTAGGCGGAGTCGGTGTGTTTTAAAAGGTTGCGCGCTATCTTTAGGCCGCCAGGCCGTTGATGACGCGCCGATAGCAGGTATAAGCCAGCGCGGCACAGGCCAGCCACATCAGGGCGTAGAAAACCGCATGGAAACCGCCCGCCGCCGCATACCACACCGCCAGCACGCCGATAAAGAAGGCGCGGTCGCTTTTGCCCAAAGGGCCGTCATAACGCCGCCCGTTGCCGTGTACCTGCCCCAGCACGCCGCAAAATTCCGTCATGGCCGCCAGCCAGACGAACAGCGCGATCTGCCCGCCGCCGAAAGGGGCGACAAAGGCAAAGGGCAGATACAGCGCGGCATCGGCAAGCACATCGGTAATTTCGTTAAGATAACCGCCCAGTGCCGACTGCTGGCCGAATTCGCGCGCCAGCATCCCGTCCATTGCGTTCAGCGCCATGCGGACGAACAGCCACAGCGGCAGCAGCCAGAAAATCATGGGCACATGCGCCAGCCAGGCCAGCAGCAGGCCGAGCAGCACAGACAAGGCGCAGGCAAGCACGGTGATTTGGTTGGCGGTAACGCCCGCGTCATACAGCCGCCGCACCAGGGGGCGCAGCAAGTTTTGGAATTTGGGTTTTAAGGCGTAAATACTCATCATCAAACAACCTTTCTGCCTTTACGGCCGAAATGGACAAACCCCGCCGCGCCCAACACCAGCATGGGCAGGCTCAACCACTGCCCCATGGACAGCCCCCAAGTCAGCAGGCCGAGATAATCGTCGGGCTGGCGGGCGTATTCGGCGATAAAGCGGAACAGGCCGTATCCGGCCAAAAACAGCATGGCCGTCTGCCCGGTGGGGCGGGGTTTCTTCGAAAACCACCACACAACCGCAAACAGCAGCACCCCTTCCAGGGCAAACTGGTAAAGCTGCGAAGGATGGCGGGGCAATGCGCCGTATTCCCTAAGCCACTGCATCCATTGCGGATTGAGCGCGGCCAGCTTGTCGTCCGCCTGTGCGGCCTGGGGAAAGCCCATGGCCCAGAAATGCGCCGGGTCGGTAATCCGCCCCCACAATTCCCCGTTGATAAAATTGCCTATGCGCCCCGAGGCCAGCCCCAGCGGCACTAAGGGCGCGATAAAGTCCAGCACCTGCAGCCATTGCAAACCGTGGCGGCGGGCAAACAGCCGGCTGGCTGCCAGCACGCCCAAAAAGCCGCCGTGAAACGACATCCCGCCCTGCCACACTTTCAAGATTTCCAAGGGATGGCTGAAATAATATTCCGGCTGATAAAACAGCACAAAGCCCAGCCGTCCGCCCAAAATCACCCCCAGCACGCCCCAAGTGAGGAATTCGTCCAGCATTTCGGCCGTAAACGGGGTATTGCCCTGGCGGATGCGCCGCCGCCCCAGCCACATAAACAGTACGAAGCCGACAATATAGCTCAGGGCATACCAGCGTATGGCCAAAGGCCCGACGGCCAGGGCCACGGGGTCGAAATTCGGATGGATAATCATCTTTATCAAAATTTCCTTAACGGTTGAAACCCCGCCCTTGGCGGCGGTAGGATTCGGGTTTGTTCGGGATGGGCGTAACCCTTGCCAAATCAGGGCGGCACACGGGGCTGCGCCTTATGTGCGGCCCTGTGTGTTGGAATAAAACAAAGCGTCCATTATATAGCGAAACAAAAACAAACGGAGGCGGCGTATCTGGCCGGGCAGGGCGGTTTTTGCCCTATGGCAAGCCGGTAATGGTTGAAGCCCTACCCCTTAGGGCGGTAAAATCGGCCGCCTTGGACGGCGCGGGTCTCTCCGCCGCAATCTGTTGAAACGGACATCCGCCCTATCCGGCTGCTGCGGATTTACCCGCCCTTACCGTTGCCTCCAACCTTTTCCTACCCGAATACAATACGACTTCCCATGCCCCCATTAAAAAACGACACCTTCCTCCGCGCCCTGCTCAAACAGCCCGTAGAATACACGCCCATATGGATGATGAGGCAGGCGGGGCGTTACCTGCCCGAATATAAAGCCGCCCGCGCGAAAGCGGGCAGTTTCCTCGATTTGTGCAAAAACACCGAATTGGCAACCGAAGTAACCATCCAGCCTTTGGAACGCTTCGATTTGGACGCGGCGATTTTGTTCTCCGATATTTTGACCGTCCCCGACGCTATGGGGTTGGGGCTGTATTTTGCCGAGGGCGAAGGGCCGAAGTTCACACACCCCCTGCAGTGCGAGGCGGATATAGTCAAGCTGCAAGTCCCCGATATGGGGAAACTGCAATATGTGTTTGATGCCGTGGCCTCCATACGCAAGGCCTTGGACGGCCGCGTGCCGCTCATAGGTTTTTGCGGCAGCCCCTTCACTTTGGCGTGTTATATGGTTGAAGGCGGCGGCAGCAGGGAATTCCGCACCATCAAGACCATGATGTATTCGCGCCCCGATTTGCTGCATAAAATCTTGGACACCAACGCCCGCGCCCTGACCGCCTATCTCAACGCCCAAATCGACGCGGGCGCGCAGGCGGTGCAGATTTTCGATACTTGGGGCGGCGTTTTGAGCGATGAGGCGTTTAAAGGGTTCAGCCTGAAATACATCCGCCAAATCATAGGCGGGCTGAAACGCGAAAGTGAGGGCAGGCGCGTCCCCGTCATTGTGTTTGTCAAAGGCGGCGGCCTGTGGCTGGAGGATTTGGCGCAAACCGGTGCGGACGCGTTGGGCCTGGATTGGACCTGCAATATAGGCCAAGCCCGCCGCCGTGTCGGCGACAAGGTGGCCCTGCAGGGCAATTTGGACCCGTCCGCGCTGTTTGGCACGCCCGATGCGGTTAGGGCGGAGGCGGCGCGTATCCTGGCCGGTTACGGGCAGGGCAGCGGCCATGTGTTCAACCTGGGCCACGGTATCAGCCAGTACGCCGACCCCGGCCGCGCCAAGGTTTTGGTCGATGCGGTACACGAATTGTCGCGGCAATATCATGCCTGAGGGCGGGGGTGAGGTTTATGTGGTACGACAAGGATGTGGGCAATCGGAGGTTTTGGTTGAACGGCAAACGCCGCAGCACCAACAATACCCATTATGTCTGTTTCGACTGCCGCACCGCCGTCAAGCGCGAAAAGGGTTATGACAATGAAACCGCGCCGCTGCCGCCCGTCCTCTGCCCGCATTGCGGCACGGCCTGTATTCAGATAAGCAGTCAGGTCGAAATCCCGCCCAAAGGCAAAATCCGCCTGTGGCGGAGGCTGCGGGAGTCATATGCGGGTGAGCCGGACGAAATCGCCATCCTGCGTTCTCTGACCTGCAGAAAGCATTTTGCCGAAAGGCGGCTGGCCGGGCTGGTGAGGGAGTTGGAACAGGCGCAAGGGGGCGGGGATTTGGAGCGGCAAGGCCGTCTGAAAGGAAAAATCGCCGCCAAACAACAAAAAATCGCCCGGTTGGCAGCCGAATACGAATGCCGCAAACGTCTTTAAATTTCATCCACTGTATGTTTAACGGAAGACCAGCCTATGGCCTTTAAGGATTACCTTGTCAATTTGATTTTAAGCGGCGTGCTGATTATAGGCGCGTACCAGTTTTATTTTTTCACCCAACGCCATCCTCTGAGGAAATCCGTCGTCTGGCATTTTGAAACGGACGAAAAAATCCCTTTCCGACCCCGTTGGGCCTGGGTGTACAGCTTCCTTTACTATCCCGCCATCCTCTACCTCAACCTGATTGCCGCCGACCACCGCCATTTCAATATGATGGCATTCAGCTTTTTGATGCTGCTGTTTATGCAGATGCTGTTTTTCTGGCTGTTCCCCGTTGCCACGCCGCCGCACTGGCGCGATATGAATAACGGTAAAACCCCGTCCGAATGGTTTTTGCGCCTAGTCCGCAAGTTCGACCAGGACAGCAATTGTTTCCCCAGCATGCACGTTTCGGTTGCCACGCTGACCGCGCTGCACCTCTTGCCGGCCTTGGGGGCGGCTGCCTTTTTGTTCCCCATATTGATAGCCGTCTCCTGCGTGTTTACCAAGCAGCACTACCTGATAGACCTGCCTGCGGGCGCGGCCTTGGGCGGGGCGGCCTATTGGCTGTATCTGAACTTCATTTGATGGCGGCCGGGCGGCCCGGAAATACCGAATATGTTAGACTATATTTTTAAACGCAGAAGAAAACCCATGAGCGAAAACAACGAAATCACCATCAAACAGCCGCCGCGCCTGTTTGCCCAAACACAGGAAATCATAGCCGGACTCGAAGGCCGCCTGAACGCGCCCCTGCTGTGTTACTGGAACAGCAACGGCGGCAGCATCTGCCGCAACGACGTACTGGCCCTTTACCGCATACTCGAACATGTAAAACAGCACGACACCGTTTACCTGTTCATCAAAAGCGACGGCGGCGCGGGCAAGGAAGCCTTGCGTATGATCAACCTGATACGCGGCCACTGCAAAAACCTGATCAGCCTGATACCGCTGCAATGCGCCTCGGCCGCCACCATGATGGCCATAGGCGCGAACGAAATCCAAATGGGCCCCATGGCGTACCTGAGTTCGGTCGATACCTCGCTGACCCACGACCTGTCCCCCATAGACCGCGACAACGACCGCGTGTCTGTGAGTTTGGACGAACTCAACCGCGTGGTGAAACTGTGGCAGCGCAACACCGAAGACACCGGTTCCAACCCCTACAAATCACTGTTTGAATATGTTCATCCCCTGGTCATAGGCGCGGTGGACAGGGCGGAATCGCTGTCCATCAAACTGTGCGAGGAACTCTTGTCCTACCACATAGAAGATGCCGGGCGCGTGCGGAGCATTGCCGAAATGCTCAATTCGGGCTATCCCACCCACAGCTATCCGATATTGACTAAGGAAGCCCGCCGCATAGGCCTGAACGCGCGCGAACTGGACAAACCCGTAAACGACCTGCTGCTGGCCTTGAACGCCTGCTACAGCGAAATGGGGCAGAGGGCGATTACCGACTTTGACGACACCCGTTCCCATTCCAACGAAATCCTGAATATATTGGAGGCGCGCGGCATCCAAGTCTTCTATCAAAACGACAAAGACTGGTTCTACCGCACCGAGGAACGCCGCTGGCTGACCCTGAACGACAACTCCAACTGGCACGTTACCGAAATGCGCGGCAACAAAGAGCAGCATTCCATCCTGCACCTGTCCTAAACACCCGAACCGGCCGCCCGACCCCGCCGTTTGCGCGGCCGCCATACTGAGGAATCCGCCATGCAAACCTGGAGCGAGGCCCTGGGCGAAGAAAAACAGCAGCCCTATTTCCAACACATCCTGGATACCGTCAAAGCCGAACGCGAGAGCGGCCAAGTCATCTATCCGCCCGCCGCAGACGTATTCAATGCCTTCAAGGCCACGGAATTCGGCTGCGTCAAAGCCGTCATTTTGGGGCAGGACCCTTACCACGGCGAAGGACAGGCGCACGGGCTGGCTTTTTCGGTGTTGCCCGATGTCAAAAAAATCCCCCCTTCGCTGGTCAATATCTATAAAGAACTGGCCGCCGACATCCCCGGCTTCCACATCCCCAAACACGGCTGCCTGCAGCATTGGGCGGAACAGGGCGTATTGCTGCTCAACACCGTTTTGACCGTCCGCGCCCATCAGGCCAATTCCCATGCCATGCTGGGCTGGGAACGCTTTACCGACACGGTGGTGCACAAACTGGCCCGGGAGCGGGAACACCTGGTGTTTATCCTTTGGGGCAGCCACGCGCAGAAAAAAGGCGCGTTTATAGACCGCGCCCGCCACCTGGTGCTGACCTCGCCCCATCCTTCGCCGCTGTCGGCCTCGCGCGGCTTTTTCGGCAGCCGGCCTTTTTCGCAAACCAACGCCTATCTGCAGGCGCACGGCGTAAGCCCTATAGATTGGCAGGTTTGAAGGATGAAAATCACCAAAATCTTCACTTTCGATTCCGCACATATGCTGGACGGGCATGACGGCAAATGCCGCAACCTGCACGGCCATACCTACAGACTGGAGGCCGCCGTGTCGGGCAACCCCGTCCAAGGCGGCACGAAAGATGGTATGGTGATGGATTTTGCCGACCTGAAAGATATTGTGAAGCGGCAAATCATCCAGCCCTTCGACCATGCCTTCATCTACCACGGCGGCAACGAGCGCGAATGCCAGGTCGCCGCCCTTTTGGAAGGTTGGAAGATGAAAACCCTGCGCCTGCCTTTCCGTACCACCGCCGAAAATATGGCGGTAGAAATGTACGGCCGCCTGAAAAACGCCGGATTGGACATTTACAGTATCAAATTGTGGGAAACGCCGACATCGTATGCCGAATACGGAGGGGATGACGAACACCGCAACACGCGCGGCAGGCCGTAAGGCGGGCGGCCTCAAGGGAGTTGCACCTTTGCAAGCCGCCTCCAGATGTATATACCAAAGGATTTTTGATGCAAATTTTGGCGAACCTACTCGTACTGCTGGTCGCTGCCGAACATTTCTACATCGCCTGGCTGGAAATGACGCAGATTCCCGGCGAAAAAGCGGCAAAAATTTTTAAGATGCCTGCCGAATTTATGGAACAAAAGCGCGTACAAACCATGTTTTCCAACCAGGGGCTGTACAACGGCTTCCTTGCCGCCGGGCTGGCGTGGGCGCGGTTTGCCGCTCCCGACAATGCCGTTTTCAGTGCGACCGTCCTGTTGCTGGCCTTCGTCCTGACTGCCGCCGCATGGGGCGCGTATTCAGCACACAACGCGGGTATACTGGTCAAACAAGGCCTGCCCGCGCTGCCGGCTGCGGTGTCGGCGGCATGAAGAAAATCAGCGTCGCCCCCGAAAACCCGCAATACCGCATAGTAGAGATTTTTGAGAGCCTGCAGGGCGAGGGCTGGAACACGGGTATGCCCGCCGTTTTCGTCCGTCTGGGCAAATGCAATCTGGCGTGCGGCTGGTGCGATACCGATTATCTGACATTCGGCATGATGAGCCTGTCCGACATCCTGGCACGCCTGCAAACCTATGCCGCGCGCAACGTCATCATCACCGGCGGCGAGCCGACCATACAGCCGCATCTCGATACGCTGCTGGACGCGCTCA
>JAUMUU010000078.1 GCA_030530545.1 Neisseria sp.
CCGCCTTGTTCTCCATCAGGCGGTTCGCGCTGAGTGTGATGTCGGTGGGGGCGTGGTTATTAATATTCTGATTTATATGGCTATTATTATCATAGCGGATATCTTTGTTCCTATTGGAAACTGCCACGCCTATAGTAGCCAGGCTTAAAGCCGCCCCCCAGGCCAGCTCCGTCTTATTCATTCCCGCCACAGCCGTTGAAGATGACAAAACAGGTTCGGCCAATCCGGTGACAGATTCCCCCCCCACAGGCAGGACAGTACTTTCCCCCACCGCCCCGTCATAAGCAACAGACTGGTTTTTATAAATATTCAAAAATTTGGCCGAAGACGAATCGGAAAAATAATCCCCTATCTGCAACAAAGGCTGCCCATCCTCATCCGACAACACCAATAAGTCATCGCCCCAACGCTGCGCATCCAACACCGGCTGCGCCCCCGTATCCGCATCGACAACCTGATATTCCAACCCGTCTTCCGCATGAATTTTCAAAGTACCACCCTTGAGCGGATGCTGACGGACCACACCTTCTTTGGAAACAACCCTTAAAGACAAATTATCCTGATTCACGGTTTACCCCCTGTTTATTTTTAATTTTGTTTACAAAAACAAAGTACCAACTTGTACCATTATAACTAGATTTTTCAATTTTTAATCAATATAGTGAATTAAAATTGCAAGGCTAAGTCCTTGCCAACGCCCTTATGTACTATCCGTACACGGCTTTCGTTGCTGCCTTGTCTCATTTTTATTTTAATCCGCCATACTATGTGGATAATGGCCGCATATCCCCCTTTCCGGCCATAACAGACAAAAAGCGGGACACGTTTTCCGCATCCCGCCTTTGGCTTGCAAGCCCCTTACTTGGCTTGTTTGATTTCGCTGTTGAAACCGATTTTACTGATTTTGGCCTCCTTGGCCAGTTCCAAAGCCTGAATCACTGTACCGTAATCCACCGATTCGTCCGCATCCACCGCCAAAATCACATCGGGATTGGCATCTTTTGCCGCCGTAAATGCCGACAACAAATTCTCCTTGGGCGTGGGCGTATCGCTGCGGTTCAAAAAATACTCGCCTTTTTCGTTAATCGCCAGCCACATCGGGTCTTTAGGCTTGGTCGCCTCTTCAACCTTGGCGTTTTCCGAGGCGGTCGGCAGGTTGATTTGAATCGAATGGGTCAATACCGGCATGGTAATCATAAACACGATTAACAACACCAGCATCACGTCCACCAAAGGGGTAACGTTGATTTCGCTCATCGGCGCTTCATCACCGCCCTCATTCATGGAAAAAGCCATCCCTTACTCCTTCTCTTTCTGATTCAAAATCTGCACATGCAAATCATGGGCAAAGGCGTGCAAATCCTGACCCAGGGTTTTGTTGCCGCGCACCAGGAAATTGTAGGCCAATACGGCGGGAATGGCGGCAAACAGCCCGGCGGCAGTCGCAACCAAAGCCTCGCCTATGGGGCCTGCCACGGCGGCTATGCTCACCTGGCCGCTTTGGCCTATGTTGATCAGCGCCTTGTAAATCCCCCACACCGTGCCGAACAGGCCGATAAAGGGCGCACTCGAACCTATGGATGCCAAAGCAGTCAGGCCGCCTTCAAACTTGCGCATAATCTGCCCCATATTGTGATGGATCTGGCTCAACAGGTATTGGCTGAATGTTAAGCCCGAAGCCAGGTCGGTGCCTTTGTTGCGGTGATAAAATTCGTCCGCCTTAATGGCATCCAGCAGCATGTTGCTCATGGGCGAATCGTTTTGCCTGGCCACGGTAACGGCCTCGTCCAGCGATTTCGCCCCCCAAATGCGGTCCTTAACCCTTGCGTTGGCGGCTTTGGCGCTGCGGAGTTTGATGGTACGGACGATAATGATCGTCCAGGTGATGATGCTCATCAGCACCAGAGTGAGAAATACGCCGATCAACAGGGGATCGCCTACTTTAAATACATGTGTTATATCCATATTGCTGCTTTCTGTGGTTGATTTGAAGAAAAAGGGGAGGCCGCCGTTTCAGACGGCCTTGGCGTTTGTTATTCCAATTTGAAAACAACTTTTGCGCCTTTGTAATTGACCCAGCGTCCATTGGTTTGGTAACGGCCGCTTTGGGCTGCATTTTTGGCCGCATTGTCCAACCGTTTGTGGCCGCTGCTTTTGACTATGCTCACCTTGCTGACCCTGCCTCCGGGCTCGACCAGCACATCCATCACCACCGTGCCCTCCTCGCCGTTTTCGACAGACATCGCCGGATACGGCGGCATGGCCAGATGGCCGCCGGCCTTCACCAGGGGATTGCCGGCGCTGCTGCCGGCACCGTCGCCGCCACTGCCGCCTTTGCCGTCCCCATCGCCCCTGCCATCACCTTCGCCCTTGCCGTTTCCTTTGCCGGCACCGTCCTTATTGCCGCCTTCGCCGCCTTTGCCGTCCGACTTGCCGGCCTTGCCCTGACCCTGGCCGCCGCCTTTGCCATCCGGCGCGGTATGAACGGGGGGTTTATCGGGCTGGCCTTCATTGGCGGGTTTGGATTCGGGCTTAGGTTCGGGTTTGGGCTCGGGCTTGGGTGTAGGCTTGGGTTTTTCCGGCTCGGGCTCGGGCGGCGGCGGCGGGGCGGGTGCGTCCTCCGGCTTGCCTCCCGCACTGCCGGCCGAGGGGCCGCCCAGCGAAGACAAATCGACAAATTCTATTTCGTCCACCTCGGGCTTGCGTTCTTCGGGCTTCAAATGCCACAAAAAAACGCCGAAACCGGCGTGCAGCAAAAGCACGAAGGTGAAGACGACGGGGGTTAAGAGGCGTTCATTTTTCATAGGGCAGGCATCTTAATGAAAACCATTTGTTGTTTCAAGAACTTTTTTCACTTTTTTCGGCATCCCCCCGCCAAAGCCCGATTTTCGGTAAGGCCGAATGTGTTTTTCCGAAACACCGGCCGCGCGGCACGCCGCCCCATCATCATAACCATTACTCAACCGCCCGCACCATAGGACCCGCGCCCCCGCCTTTCCCCATACCGCAAAACCAGCGTCCACAGCAACAGCAAATTAAGCTGCACCAGGTTTGCGGTCAAAACCGCCTTGGCCAGCTGCAGCAGCGTCCAGCCGCTGTAAACGGGCTGGGTGAAAATACGCGGGGCATGGGCGGCGAAATGATAGGCCGCGCCCAGCCACAGCAGGCCGGTAAGGCAGCGGACAAACACATTCTGCCACCCCGGGCCGCGGCGGAGTTGTTTGGGGCGGTCGATAATCAACAGCCTGCCCAAATCGCGGGAACGTTGGTTCGGCATGGCCGGTTTCGCTTTCAGAAGGTTTACTGCACACCCCTGTCGGGGCTGACCCAGGTGGCCTGGCGGCTGCGGTCGCGGAAAACGGCGCGGGGTAAGCCGTGCAGCAGGGTGATGCCGGTAATCAGCCAAAAGGCATAGGGATACCAGATGCAGCTTAAAAAATAACGGTACAGCCGGCTTTCGTAACGGCTGTCTATAAACAGGCTGGCGGAAAACTGAAACAAAAACAGCATAAAGGTAACTGCGGCCGAGGTTTCCAGGCCCGGGAGGGGAGGGAGGCCTCCGGCCTCCGGCAGCCGCCACAATGCCGACAACAGCATACCCGCCAGCGCGCACACCCACATCAGGGTAATCAGGTATTCGAGATACAGCGGCCACAGGCGCAGGTTTTTCCTTTGCCACATGGCGGGGAAATACTTCATCATCACCTCCGCCCCGCCCTGCGCCCAACGCAGCCTTTGGCGATACAGCCCCCCCAGCGTTTCGGGCATCAGCACCCAGCAAAGCGCGCGCGGTTCGTAGGCCACGCGCAACCCCGCCGTTTGCGCCTTCCAAGTAATGTCTATGTCTTCGGTCATCATGTTTTCGCTCCAGCCGCCCAGTTGGCGCAACACGCTGCGGCGCAGGCACAATATCACGCCCGACAGGGTGAACAACATGCCCGACACGCTTTGCGAACGCTTGATTAGGCCGATAATCGAACTGAATTCGGCCACCTGCAGCCTGCCCAAAACCGTGCTGCGGTTGCGTACGCGGGGGTTGCCGGTCAGCCCGGCCAGCCCGTCATCGTCCTCCATGGTTTGCACAAAATACGACAAGGCGCTGTAATCCAGCACGGCATCGCCGTCTATGCAGACGATGTATTTGCCGCGCGCGTAACGCAGGCCGTGGTTCAAGGCGGCGGCCTTGCCCCGGTTGCCCTGGCCGACCACGCGGATGCGGGCGTTTTCCGCCGCCCAGTTTTCCAGCACCCGCAAGGTGTCGTCGCTGCTGCCGTCATCGATAAATATCAGCTCGTAGCGGGGATAATCCATATTGAGCAGGTGGGGGATGGACGTACGCAGGTTTTCCGCCTCGTTGAAGCAGGGAATCAGCACGCTGACCGGGGGTGCGTCCGCGCCGAAACCGAAATCCTCCGCCTCCTCCCGGTTTTCCCATACAAAGAAGTACAGCAGCGCGGTAAGCGTCCAATAAACCGCCATCGCCCCGGGATAAAGCATGACGAACAGGCCGAAATAGTCATACCACAACATATCGTTCTTCTAAGCGGCCATCACGCGGCGGCCTGTTCCAACAATTCGGGATTTTCGCGGTAGAGTTGGTCCAGTTCGGCCAACACCGCGTCCATGAAGTAAACTTCATCCGCTTCGCCGGTGATGATTTCGTTGGCCTCATCAAATACATCATTGCCGTATTGTTCTTCTATCGCCCATAATTTTTCCATGCGCTCATCGCGGTCCACGGGATAGTGTTCGCCGAAATAAGCCACGGCCGAATGCAGGGCGGCATAAACTTTGGGCAGCTGCAAACGCCGCAGCCCCTCCAAGGCCGTCAGGGCGTATTCGCCCGCGTGGTTGCTGAAAAACTGGTTGAGTGTGCCGTTGTTGCATTCGGCCTCCAGCCACCACAGGGCAAGGGCCTGCCGTTCCTGCGGCAGCAGCCGGGCTATCCCCTCGGGGAAATTTTCTTCCGCCCATTCCCAACGGGCTTCCAGCTTGGGCCATACGGCCTCATATAAAACGTCCATTCGGCCTATTCCTAAAATTTGTCCAATACGGGTTTGATTTGTTTCAAAGGCGGCCTGTCCTCGTGCAGGTTGTCGGGGTAATAGCCTATGTTTTTTACGCCCGCCTTGTGCAGGGTATTCAGCCAGTAGACGATTTCGCCCGCCGGTATGGGGCGTTCGCCGCGCCAGTTTACCGTTTGTAATTCAAAAACCACTTTGTCCAAGGGCGCGTCCGCCTGTTTGACCTTGGCCACCAGTGCCTCGAGCCATCCGACCGCCTGCACGCTGTCCATCGCCCCTTCGTTTTCCATATAGGGCATGGCCATGATGGCGGTGTAGTCGTAATGGCGGACAAATGCGGGCAGGCTTTGGGCAAACCATTTTTGCCGGTTTTCGTCCATGATTACGCCGGCGTAGATGTTGCGGGCGGTGTGCATCTGTTCGCGGCCGTTGAAGCTGTATTTCAGTGCGGCGCGAATCAGGCGGTCGCCGTGTTCCATCAGGTCTTTTTCTTTTTGCTCGGCCTCCCGGCGGTATTGCTCCTCGCTGCGCTTGCCGGCGGCGGTTTTGCCTTCGTGGTCGGTCATCAGGCCGTCATCGTGGAAGATGATGCCGTTGAAGCGGGCGTGAAAGGCCAAGTCTTCGTACAAATCTTCCAAAGCCTGACGGCCCTTGGCATTGTAGGGCGACAGGCGCAGGTAATGGGCAGGGTCGGGCAGGCCGGTGCGCCTGTCGGTCAGGTATTCGTAATCTTTGCCGAAATCGACCGCCAACATGGGCATCCAGGCATATACCTCCACCTTGGCCCGCGCCATCAGCTGCCAGGCCACGCGGCTGAACAGGTCGGCACGGACCTTTAGGCGGCGGTTGGGGAAATATACCGCGTCGGCCGTCCCGTCCCCGTCGGGGTCGGCAAAGGCCTGCAGGTAAACGGTCGTTACCCCCAGGCGGCTGACCCTTTCAACCAGCGCGTCTATGTTGCGCTTCATCTGGCCCTCGTCGGCATCGTAGATGTAGTCCAAATCGATATGGGCGATTTTCTGCGTGCGGTGGCGCGGTATCCTTTCCTCCAAATAAGCCTGCAGAAATTCCGTGCCGCTGCCCTCGTCCAACATCAGGCGGCCGACGTGGCCGTCTGAAAGATTGTTCAAACGGCGGTCGTAAAGCGAAAAATCACCGTCAAAACCGACTTTGCGGGCAATATCGGCGGCTGTTTGGCTGAACTGCCCGTAAGGCCACACCACAATGCGCGGCCGGATGCCGGTATGCTTTTCGATTTTATCGGCGGAGGCATGCAAATCGCGCTCTATGCGGCTTCGGTATTCGGCCGCCGTCTCATAAGCGCCGTTGCGGTAATGCCCGGGCAGGGCGGCGGCAAATTCCGAACCCATGGGGTTGCCAGGCAGGCTCAAGTGTAAATTGTCGCTGTGCGAGGCGATTTCCACCAAACCGCTTTGCTGCAATTCCCCGACCTGGGCCCAGGTCAAAAAGCGGCTGCGCGGCAGCCTGCCGCCGCCGTAATCGATAGCGTCTTGCGCGTCCAGCCAAGAAGTAACCACCGCCAGCACGGCCGGATAGCGGTATTCCTTCAGCAGCGGGAAGACCGTATCGTAAAAACTCACATAGCCGTCATCAAAAGTCAGCAGCACCGGTTTTTCGGGCAGGCTGCCCCTGCCCTCCCGCGCATCCTGCAGCTGCCGCCAGCTCACCGGCGTATAACCGTTGGCCTTCAACCAATCGAAATGCTCCACCAGCCTGGCGCGGCTGACGGCGGGCGTACCACCGCCGGCCGCATCCGGCAACACATCATGATAAACCAGCGAACCGTAATGCACCTGCGCCCACGCCGCCTGCACACAAAACAAAACCGCCCACACCAACCCTCGCCAAACCGCCTTCATCAGACACCCCGTCCCTCATACGGCAAATCAGGCCACAAAAAACCAAACCGCCGCTAAAATAACCGCCAATACAGGCTTAAAAATCCAAAAAAACAAAAATAAAAGACATTTCATGCCTTTGTTTACCATTTAACCATATACGGCCTTGCCAAATCAAAAGCATTAAACTACATTGCCTTACACAAAAAGCGTATGGCCTAAGGGCTGCCCCGCATCACCCCCCCCCGGTGCGAACCTGCCTTCCGGCCATACCGACCGCCGCCAAGTACACAAAGGCAAGCGAAAATAGAGCAGAAGAAACAGGGCATAACCCGCCAATCAGACAAACAGGCTGTTTCATAAGAACAGCCTGTTTCCTATTCGGGCGGCCCGCGCGTCAATAACGGTGCAGCAGCACCTCCAGCACGAACTTACTGCCCGCATAGGCCAGCATCAGGCTGACAAAGCCGATTACCGTCCAAACCGCCGCCCGCTTGCCGCGCCAGGCCGTCATAGACCGCTTCAGCAGCAGCCCCGCATAAATAAACCACGACAACACACCAAACACCGTCTTATGCGTAAAGGCGGCCGGCTTGCCCAAAGTCGCCTCCGAAAAAAACGTCCCGCTGATGACGGACACCGTCAATAAGGCAAAGCCGACCCACATCCCCTGAAACATCATCTTTTCCAAACTCAACAAAGGCGGCAGGAAGGAACGCGAGGGCGCAAGCCTGTGCCTGTGCAGGTCGCGGCTCAACCACAACATAAGCAGGGCCACCAAGGCCGTAATCCCGAACAGGCTGTATGCCAGCAGCGAAGAAACAATATGCAGCATAGACGGCCAGTCGGCCAGCCGGTAGCTGACCGGGCTGCCGGGGAACAGCACCGCCAACAACAAAATCATGGCCGACAAAGGATACAGCAGCAACTGCAAACCGCGCAGGCGGTAAAAAAACACCCCGGCCAAATACAACATCAACATCAGCCACACAATCAGCGCGCAAGCATAGCCGAAACCCAAAATCAACTCGCGCCCCGCCAACACCGGCATCAAAACCAAGGCCCCGTGCAACAGCAACGCCACGGCCAGCACCCCGGCCTCCAAGCCCTGCGGATAAGAGGCGGCATCCCTTTTCAGCCGCCAATACCAGGCAAAAACACCCAAAGCGGCATACACCGGCATCAGACAAATCAAAGCGGTCGGCATGGCAAACATCCCTGCTGCGCGTGTCCAAACCGCGCAGGTAGTGTAAAATGCGCCGATTTTAACAAACTGTGCGGCAAAACCCTATCCTTCTTTCCAGAACCGCCCCCAAGGCGGGCAGACAAAAAACCGCAACCGAAAACAAAGTTTCGGCGCGGCCGCCGTTTTTTGCCCCGCCCCGCCCGCCCCTCAAAGGAAACCCATGTTAGACAACCTGACCTCCCGTTTCACCGCCGTCTTCAAAAACATACGCGGCACATCCTCACTCAACGAAGAAAACATCAAACCCGCCCTGCGCGAAGTGAGGCTGGCCTTATTGGAGGCCGACGTCGCCCTGCCCGTGGTGCGCGACTTCATCGCCGCCGTCAAAGAAAAAGCCATAGGCCGCGAAATCAACGAAAACCTGACCGCCGAACAAAGCTTCATCACCGTGGTCAATCAGGCCCTGGTCGAACTGATGGGCAAGGAAAACAGCAGGCTGGAACTGGCGGCCGCCGCCCCGGCCGTCATCCTGATGGCGGGACTGCAGGGCGCGGGCAAGACCACCACCGTAGGCAAACTCGCGCGCCTGTTGAAACAGCAGGACAAAAAGAAAAAAATCCTGCTGGTTTCCGCCGACGTTTACCGTCCGGCCGCCATAGAACAGCTCCGCCTGCTGGCCGAACAAGTCCAAGTCGATTTCTTCCCGTCCGACACCGCGCAAAAACCCGTGGACATCGCCTTGGCGGCCCTGGACCACGCCAAGCGCGGCTTTTACGACATATTGATGGTGGATACCGCCGGCCGCCTGGCAATTGACGAAGAAATGATGGATGAAATCAAATCATTGCATCAATCCGTCCAACCCGTGGAAACCCTGTTCGTTGTCGATGCCATGCTCGGGCAGGATGCCGTAAATACCGCGCAGGCATTTAACGAAGCCCTGCCGCTGACCGGCGTGATTTTGACCAAAATGGACGGCGATTCGCGCGGCGGGGCGGCCCTGTCGGTAAGGCAGGTTACGGGCAAACCGATTAAATTCATAGGTGTAGGCGAAAAAATAGACGGGTTGGAGGCCTTCCACCCCGACCGCATCGCCAGCCGCATCCTGGGCATGGGCGACGTGTTGAGCCTGGTTGAAGACGTGCAAAGGGGCATAGACGAGGCCGCCGCCGCCGAAATGGCCAAAAAACTGCGTAAGGGCAAAAGCTTCGACCTCAACGATTTCAAACTGCAAATCCAGCAGATGCGGAATATGGGGGGATTGGAAAACCTGATGTCGAAAATGCCCGGCGAAATCGGCCAGCTTTCCAAGCAGATTCCCG
>JAUMUU010000193.1 GCA_030530545.1 Neisseria sp.
TCGGCTTCGGCCGTTGTTTCGCTGCCTATGTCCAAATCTTCCAGCGCGATGTTGTTGCCTGAAATCCGTAATACGGTGTTTGCCGGCACGGAGGCGGTATCTTTCAAGACGGGGATTTTGGGGCTTTCGGCCGACAGCCCGCGCATATCGCGTGCGTAGCGTTGCAGGATGAAGGGACAGGTGGCAAAAGCGACTGTGCCTGCAAAGGAGCGGATGGGCAGCAACAGCAAATGTGCATCGCCAAAGGCGGCAGCGCCGGCGTGAATGTTGTCTTTGTCAGCTTGGCTGTCCGCACCGAACAGGGCCTGGATGTCGCTTTCGCTCAAGTTCCATTGCTCTTTGGCTTCATCGCGCAATACGCCTTTGAGCGCGCTGCCAGGGACAAGCGGCAGGTTGGTGGCGCGGCTGCGGGCGATGGGCAGGTCCACTGCGCCTATGCCTTGGCCTGTGCCGACGTGTAGTGCGGATAAGGCATGCAGGTGAAAAATTCGGGTGTTCATCAAAATCTCCTTAATGGTTGAAACCCCGCCCTTCAGGTTCAGGGCGGTAGGATTTGGGTTTGTTTGGGAGGGGCGTAACCCCTTCCAAATCAGGGCGACACACAGGGCTGCGCCTTATATGCGGCTCTGTATGTTGGAATCCTTGTGTTTTAAATATGTGAATGGGTTTTCAGGCTGTCTGAAAGATCAAATACCCTGCCAAGGGCCGATTAAACCTATGCCGAAGCCGTCCCGCCGGTCTTGCCCCTTGTCGCTGAATGCCTGCCATTGGGCTTGGGCAAGCTCGGCCGGATTGCCGCTTTGTATTTCAAACCAATACACCGCGCCCGCAGAAACGGCCTTCCGCATGGCTTTGGGCGTATGCTGCTGCAAATCCCAACCCGAAACGGGCAGCCAGCGGTCTATGGCGGCGGCGCAAAGTCTGACTTGCAGTGCGGTTTTCGGCAGCGTTCCCGTTAAGGTTGCACCGTCCAGCCAGCCGGGCAGCCAGCCTTTTGCAAACAGCGCGGGAGTCAGCAGGGTGAGCGTGAAACCGTTTGAATTTACGTTTTCAGGCTGCTTGAAAATATCGTCTGAAATTTTATCCAACCGCGACAACCTGCCCTCGCCGCCGAAACGCACCACACTTTCATCCCGCAAATCGGCCTCTGTGCGAACCACAAAACCATAGCGGTAACTTTCCCAGCCCTGATGATGCCCTTTCACGGGCGGGGCAAAGTCGTAAGCGGCTGTTTGGAACAAGCGTCCGTCTTCGGCGGCGAGCGTTTTCCGGTCTATGCCGACATGGGTGCGCGCCTCAATAGGCAGCGACTGTGCGCCGCGTCTGCCTACTGCTTCAAACACTAACTCTTCGCCGTTTTGCCAGGCCAGCATGTCTGCCAAATCCCAATATGTTGCACCGTTTTGCGGTTTGCCTTTGATGGGCGATTGGATTTGTACGGGCAACAAACCGGCATGGGGGAAATCCGCCGCCGTACCGCCGTCAAAGGCTTGCGGCGCAAGGCGGACGAGTTCGATTTTGTCCGTCTCCTTATTTTTTAAATACAGGGCGTTGGCAGGTTTGGGCAACAGAATCTTCAAACCGTCCGAAACATCCTGTTTCGCCAAAAACGCACCCTGCACGGTAATTTCGCGTAATTCCGCTGCTTGCGCATCCGACAACCTGGCACGGCAGCCTTGGGTTTCGCCTTCCCAATTCCAGCCGTTTTGCCGCATAACTTGCGTGCGTACCAGCCCTGCGGCGGCGGAAGGCAGCGGAAACTGAATGTCATCGGTATCCGACTGCGCCCCGAAAGGCTTGCCGCTGCGGAACACCAGCGGTGCGAGCGCGTCTAAAAAATAACTGTTCACGATTGCGCCTCCTGTCCTAAATCATTTTGGGTTTTGGCGGCAAGCCA
>JAUMUU010000194.1 GCA_030530545.1 Neisseria sp.
CTATGCCTTTGACGGCAAGCAGCGATTGGGTTTGTTCTTCGGTAAAAGGCATGGGATTTTCCCTTAGCGTGCCGGCGTTACCGTGCCTGCCTGGCAGTCTATCAGGTTGTCGCGTTCGAGTTGCCCGGTTTGCACGTTGTAGGTTTGCGAACGGGTCATCCAGCCGTTTTTATACAGTATTTTCCTTCGCAGGCGGCCTTGGTTGTCGTAATCCGTAAACCAGCCTTCGGCTTCCCCGGCGGCATTGATTTCAAAGCGGATATGAGGGATGCCGATGGCGTGGAAGGTTTGCAGAAATTGGGACGGATAGCCCCGGCGTGCCACGGTGTAGTAGTAGGTATTGTGGTTTTGCGGGTTGGGTTTGGATATGAATGTGCCGTCCGGTGTGCCCTCGGGCAGCGGGTAGGCGCGGGCTTCCAGTTTTTGACAGGAATTGCGTACCAGCATCGCGCTCATGGCATCGGTTGCGCCACGGGACAGGGTTTTCTGGCCGGGCTTGACGTTGATACCGTTGTCGAAGTTTTCCACAGTGCAGGCACTTAGGGCAAATGCGGCAGACAACAGCAGGATTTTTTGCATCATATACATGATAGGGTTTCCGTGCGGTTTTGCTTGGGCGGGGGCGGGGCGGGGTTTTCAGACGGCCTTTCGCGTTTTTTTTGCCGTCTGAAAACAACAACGTCAAACCGTTTCGCGTTTTTTGCGGTAATCCGACACGGCGGCCTTCACCGCATCTTCGGCCAAAATCGAGCAGTGGATTTTCACCGGTGGCAATTCCAACTCTTCGGCGATTTCACTGTTTTTAATCGCCATGGCCTCGTCCAAACTCTTGCCTTTGAGCAATTCGGTTACCAGCGAAGAAGACGCGATGGCCGAGCCGCAGCCGTAAGTTTTAAATTTCGCGTCTTCGATAATGCCCTGGTCGTTCACCTTGATTTGCAGGCGCATCACATCGCCGCAGGCGGGCGCGCCCACCATGCCCGTTCCTACAGATTCGTCATTTTTATCGAAAGAACCGACATTGCGGGGGTTTTCATAATGGTCTATCACTTTGTCGCTGTATGCCATGATTGTGGTTTCCTTTTGGTGGTGTAAAAAAGGCAGTCCGGGGTATCCGTTTGCCAAAATATAAAAAATCAACAGCCGCCTTGCAGCAGGCTCAAAATCCGTAAATAATCAACTCAAATCAAACACCCGCACGGTCAAAACCGCATCGGGCGGCAGATTACGCAGGGTTTGCACATTTTCCAGCTTCAAGGGGCGGTAGCCGTAATCCCGCATCGATACCGTCTCCCCGTCGTCGTTTTCCATAAAAACCGGCATAGCGATACCGCCGCCGTCCGGAATTTTCCCATCCGCCAGCCAGGGCGCGACATACCGTGCCTCAACCTCATACAAATCGGGATAACCGCCCCGGTTTTGAGTCTGCACCGCCTGTCCGTTTTTGCACAACCCGTCCAGCCAGTCCGTGCCGCCCAAGCCGCATTCCCAATCGGCGAAAGGCGTAACCTCGCCGCCTTCTCCTTCCCGATAAACACTAATCCACCAGCCCAACATAAGGCTTATTCCCCCATTTGGAATATGTATCAATGTCATGTAATATGACATAGTTATAATATACTTGCCGGCAATAAAGGCTTTCAAACCGTCTGAAACGCGAACCCAAACATCATCCGCGTTCCATTTCACCAAATGCAGGCTGCTTTCAATGCGCCGCCCATTCCACCGTATTCAGGTCTATGCCTTCCAAGTGCATTTCCCACAAGGGCGACAGTTCGCGCAATTTACCGATTTTGGATTTAATCAGCTCGGCGGCGTAGGCGGCTTCTTCTTCGGTGGTCATGCGGCCGAAGGTGATGCGCAGGGATGAGTGCGCCAG
>JAUMUU010000195.1 GCA_030530545.1 Neisseria sp.
TTGGACACGGCGGCATAACCCGCTTCCACCAGGTTTTCGCGCAACCTGTCCAAATCCAGCACCTGCCCCGTTTTCAGCCAAAACGTGCGCCCCAGCAGGAAAGAGGGCGGCGCGAGTTTCTGCATGGCCGTGGCCACGGGGACGAACAACACATCGGCCGCCCCGTTTTTCAGCCGCCACAACACCGACAGCCGCTCCGACACCAAATCCTGATGCGGCGAAAAATGCTCATAGGGCAGCGTTTCCCAGTCGGGCAAAAACAGCGCGGCATCCTGCGGGCGGAAAAACTGCCACGCGGTTTGCAGGCGCAGCGCGGTTTCGGCATCGGCGGTAAGGATGAGCTTGAACGTCTTCGCGGGCAGGGCGGAAGTTAAAAAATAAGGCAGGCTGCCTGCGGAAACTTGCGGCCGGACGGCCTTTTGCGCGGGTTTGGCGTGGTTCATATCGTTCAAATCGTTCAAACAAAGGGATGCGGCAGCCCGAAGGGATTCGGGCTGCCGGGCGGGGATTTTGCTATATGGCGGATTAAAACCGCTTTTGTGTTAATCCACTTATAGAAAAAAAGCGGATTTTAGCAGATTCGGGGCGGGGCTTAGTGCATACGGCGGCCGGCGGAAGCCCGCGTCAGGGTTAGGCCGGATAAGCGGACAGAGGGCTGAAATCCGCCTTCCAAATATCCAGTTCATACAGCCTGCCGTCAGCATAGGCATACAGGGTAGCCAGCACCGGGACACCGTCTTGGTCGGCAAACAGATATTCGGCCACGGGCATGATTTCCGCCCGCCCTTTCCCGCCTTCTTCTTCATACCAAAACGCCAAACTGCCCATCCCCCCGTCATCCAAGGCCGCAACACGGTCGGGGAAACGGATGGCCAATCCGGCATATTGCGGCTTTCTGGCGGCCAGCAGGATATGCAGCAGGCCGGCTTCACCCGCCGTCAGCGGGCGTTTGCGCGGGGTGTCCATGCCCCGCTATTCCGCCGCCGCGTCCACCGGCTGCGCGCCCAGGGCGGCCAGCGCGGGCGAAGGCGCGACGCTTACCAGCAGGCCGCGCCTGCCGCCGTTGATGTGCATCACGGGCAAATCCCAGATGCCGCGTTCGGCATACACGGGCAGGGCGGTTTTGCAGCCGAAGGGGCTGGTGCCGCCGACAAAATAGCCCGTCCATTTGCGCGCCTGTTCGGGCGTGGCGGGTTGGATATGCCGCATGGCCAGTTGGCGGGCGAGGTTGCGGGTGGAGATTTGGCGGTCGCCGTGCATCAGCACAATCAGGCCCTGCCTGTTTTCGTTTTCCAGTACTATGGTTTTGATGACGGCGTGTTCGTCCAAATCCAAACAGGCGGCGCAATGCGCCGTGCCGCCGTGTTCCTCGTAGGGGTACTGCATGGCGGTATAGCCGATTTGGCCGGCGCGCAAAAAGCGGATGGCGGGGGTAACGGGGTAATGCGCCTTGCTCACGGCCTGCCCCTTTGGCGGCGAGTTTCGCCCAATACCATGCCCGCGCTGACGGACACGTTCAGGCTTTCCACCGTGCCGAACATGGGGATGGACACCAGCAGGTCGCAATGTTCGCGCGTCAGGCGGCGCATACCCTCGCCCTCGCTGCCCATCACCCATGCGGCCGCCTCGGGGACGGCGCAGTGGTAAAGGTCGGTTTCGGCCGCCATGTCCGTGCCTATAATCCAGATGCCGTATTCTTTGAGTTCGCGCAGGGTGCGGGCGAGGTTGGTTACGGTGATGTAGGGGATGCTTTCGGCCGCGCCGCAGGCGACTTTGCTCACGGTGGCGTTCAGCCCCGCGCTCCTGTCTTTGGGGGCGATGACGGCGTGCGCGCCCATCGCGTCCGCCGTCCGCAGGCACGCGCCCA
>JAUMUU010000196.1 GCA_030530545.1 Neisseria sp.
GGTCTTTGATGCCTTCGTCCCAATGGTCGGTGGGCGTGTTGTGGTCGGCGGTGGACACCACGCTGTCTATGCGCCACAGCTTGCGGCCGGCCATTTTCAAGCCTTCGAAGGCCTGCGGGCTGGTAACTTCGTGTACCAGGTGGCGGTCTATATACAGCAGCACCGTGCCGTCTTCTTCTTCGCGCACGATGTGGCTGTTCCAGAGTTTGTCGTAGAGGGTTTGCGGGTTCATGGTTTTGTGTTTTTATCGTAACGGAAAGGCGGGAATGGTAGTCCGAACAGGGCGGCGGCGCAAGCGAAATGTCCAAAACGGGCGGAAATTTCGGGGCGTTGTCTATTTTTGTACAAAATTTAGACTTTTTGTCTAATCAAATTCGGCCGCCGCGCTTGAAAAGGCCGTCTGAAAAGTTTTATCATGCGCCCTTTCAAATGATTCGCATGGATTGAATATTATGCCCCTACCCGTCATGAACGCGGCCTACCTGCCGCAACTGCAGGCATTCGAACGGCAAATCCTGTCCAACCAGACCAAAATCGAAGCCTGGTTCCGCAACAAATGGAAGGAGCACCGCCCGCCGTTTTACGGCTCAGTGGACATCCGCAACGCGGGCTACAAAATGGCTTCCATAGACATGAACCTGTTTCCGGGCGGCTTCAACAACCTGAACCCCAACTTCATCCAACTCGCCTCCCATGCCGCGCTGGACGCGGTGGAGCGCGCCTGCCCGCAGGCCAAATCCGTATTGATCGTGCCGGAAAACCACACCCGCAACACCTTCTACCTGCAAAACGTCCACGCCCTGTCCGAGATTCTGCGCAACGCGGGCTTCGAAGTGAGGCTGGGCAGCATCAACCCCGAAATCACGGGCCCCGTGGAACTGCAAACCGCCTTGGGCGACACCGTCAAACTCGAACCCCTGCAGCGCACCCGGGAGCGCGTACACCTGGCCGACGGCTTTTCGCCCTGCCTGATCCTATTGAACAACGACCTGTCGGCGGGCGTTCCCGACCTTCTCAAAGACATCAACCAAACCGTACTGCCGCCCCTGCACGGCGGCTGGACCACGCGGCGCAAAACCGCCCACTTCACCGCCTACAACGGCGTGGCCGCCGAATTTGCCGCCCTGGCCGGCCTGGACGAATGGCAGATAAACCCCTATTTCGAACAGATTTCCGGCCTGAACTTCCAAGAACGCGAAGGCGAAGACGCACTGGCCGACGCAGTGGAACGCATGTTGGCCAAAATACAGGCCAAATACAATGAAAAAGGCATTACCGACCAACCCTTCGTCATCGTCAAAGCCGATGCGGGCACTTACGGCATGGGCGTGATGAGCGTCAAATCGGCAGACGAAGTGCGCGGCTTAAACCGCAAAAACCGCAACAAAATGGCCAAAATCAAAGAAGGCCTGGAAGTGAGCGAAGTCATCGTGCAGGAAGGCATCTACACCTACGAAACCCTGCACGGTGCAGTATCCGAACCCGTGGTCTACATGGTGGACCGCTTCGTGGTCGGCGGCTTCTTCCGCGTGCACGAAGGGCGCGGCACGGACGAAAACCTGAACGCCACGGGCATGTCCTTCGTCCAACTCAACCACGCCATCCCCGTGGCCGAAAGCGACCAGAACGACGAATGCGGCCGCCGCGTATTCGAACAATGGCAGGAACTGGGCGTGCCGCAAACCAAGGCCGCCGACCCCGATTACGGCTGCAACCGCCTTTATGTTTACGGCGTAATGGCGCGGCTGTCGCTGCTGGCGGCGGCTTTGGAGCTGGAAGGCAACGCCGCCTGACGACCCCTGCCGCCCGGCAACAAAAGCGGGCGGCTTTTTTGCACCTTCCGTCCCGGCCGGGGC
>JAUMUU010000079.1:0-7379 GCA_030530545.1 Neisseria sp.
GGTTTTTATCGGAAAACCAAAAAAGAATCTTAATATTATATGTTTCAACACAGAGCCGCACATAAAATGAAACGGTATCCGGCCGCCGCGTTTTTGCTGCTGTTGTGCGCCCAAGTATCCGCCGCGCCGGCGCAAACGCCCGGGCAGCGGGACGTATATGCCCTGTGCGGCGTATTGGTAAGGATGGACGGCAGCGACCAAAAAACGGCAGGCAAGGTTGCGCGTTTTGCCGCAGGAAAACTGAACCTGTCTTTGCCCGAGGCGCAAAAATTCCTAAGGGAGGGCGGAATGGATGCAGGTATCCGTTTTGCCGCCTGGTATGCGGGGGATAGGATGTTGGGGCGTTTGGATGCCCTGCCGCCGCTGCAAACAAGGGAGGCGGAACGCACACGCCGCAAATGGCGGGCCCAATTGGAACGTATAGACGCGTTTTACACCGCAACCAAACATAAACAACAGCTTGGAAAAGACGATATACCGACCGCTGCTTTTTTGGAGCAGGCCTTTGCCTTATTGGAGGCGGAGGGTGTGGATGTGGAACAGTGTATAAGCGAAGAATAGAGCGGATGAACAAAAATCGGGACAAGGTTGATTAACGCCGTACCGGTTTAAATTCAATTCACCATAATATAGAAGAATATGGAATAAGGACGAAAGCAGTGGTTCGCTTTACACGGCGGACCCCTCCGAACCGGAAGGCGGAAAGTTTAAGTATGGCAGGGCGGGGCGGCACTTTGCCGGCTTTTGTCAAGTTGATTGCCTATGGGAAACAATTGTTGCGCCGTGTAGTAATGTTATGTGATAAGGAGTAGAATATCCCCGCTATCCAAGGCGGCTCCAAGCCGGCAAACGGGCGGATTCGCCGTCCGTCCCCGGTACGGGGGCTTCAATCCAACCACTTATTCTTTAAAATAGAAGAGGCTGTGTCATGATGGATGAAAAACAAAGCTTTTCTTTTCTTTTCGGCTCTAATGCGCCATATATCGAGGAGCTTTATGAGGAGTTTCTGAATAATCCCGATTCCGTGGGCGATTATTGGAAGAAATATTTTTCCGAACTGGCCGCACAACCGGGGGCGGTGGCGCGCGATGTGGCACACAAACCCATTCAGGAATCTTTCGCGCGTTTGGCCAAGTCCCGCCCGGCCGCCACGGGTGCGGCGGACGAAAATATGTTGAAAAAGCAGGTCGGCGTTTTGCGCCTGATTTCCGCTTACCGCATTCAGGGTGTCGGCGCGGCCAAGCTTGATCCCTTAAACCGCAAGCCGCCTATCCACATCGAGGGTCTGGATCCCGAATTCCACGGCCTTTCGGATGCGGATATGGCGGTTAAATTTAATGTGGGCAGCGGCGATTTCGGCGGCCGGGACGACAAGCTGACCCTGTCCGAAATCATCAGCAAGCTCAAACAGACTTACTGCGGCCACATCGGCATAGAATATATGCACATCACCAACCGCGCGGAACGCCGGTGGATACGCGAATTTTTTGAAAGCCGCCTGTCCGCGCCCAAATTCGGCGCCGATGAAAAACGTTATATCTTAAAGCAATTGACCGCTTCGGAATCTTTGGAACGTTATCTGCAAAACAAATATGTGGGGCAGAAGCGTTTCGGCGTGGAAGGCGGCGAAAGCTCCATTCTTGGTCTGAATTATCTGGTTCGCAATGCGGGCCGGGACGGTGTGGAAGAAATCATCATAGGCATGGCGCACCGCGGCCGTTTAAACGTTTTGGTCAATACTTTGGGCAAAAAACCCAGCGATTTGTTTGCCGAGTTTGAAGGCCGCGCCGAAATCAAGCTGCCCAGCGGCGATGTGAAATACCATATGGGTTTCAGCTCCGATATCGCCACGCCCACAGGCCCCATGCACGTTACCCTTGCCTTCAACCCCTCGCATTTGGAAATCGTCAATCCGGTGGTGGAAGGCTCCAGCCGCGCCAAACAGCACAGGCGCGGGGAAGATGGCCGCAAACAGGTGTTGCCCGTGCTGATACACGGCGATTCGGCCTTTATCGGCCTGGGTGTGAATCAGGCGGTGTTCAATATGTCGCTGACGCGCGGCTACACTACGGGCGGTTCTGTCCATATCGTCATCAACAACCAAATCGGCTTTACGACTTCCGATACCCGGGATACCCGTTCCACGGTTTATTGCACCGATATCGCGAAGATGGTGGACGCGCCGATTTTCCATGTGAACGGCGACGACCCCGAAGCCGTCTGCCTGGTGATTCAGGCCGCTTTGGATTACCGCAGGACCTTCCATAAGGATGTGGTTGTCGATGTGGTCTGCTACCGCAAAAACGGACACAATGAGAGCGACGACCCGACCCTGACCCAGCCCATGATGTATAAGGCCGTGGCCAAACATCCCGGCGTTAGGGCGATTTATGCGGAAAAACTGGCCAAGGAAAGCGTGGTTTCCGCCCAGGAGGCCGAGGATTGGGCCCAGGCCTACCGCGATGCCTTGGATAAGGGCGAACATGTGGAACTGACCCGCCTGACGGATTATGCCAGCAAGCACCGTGTGGATTGGGGCAGATACCAAGGCCAAGATTGGCGCGAGCAGGTGGAAAGCGGTTTGTCCGCCGAGGACATCAAACGCCTGGCCGACAGGTTTACCGACGTGCCGGCTGATTTCGGCCTGCACAATACGGCCAAGCGCGTTATCGAGGGCCGCAAGGCCATGGCCGCCGGCGAGCAGGATTTCGACTGGGGCATGGCGGAAACCACGGCTTATGCCAGCCTGCTTACCAACGGCACGGGTGTGCGTATTTCGGGCGAAGATGCCGGACGCGGCACGTTCTCGCACCGTCATGCGGTCTTGCACGACCAGAAGCGCGAAAAATGGGATTCGGGCATTTATATCCCCTTGCAGCATATGGGGGAAAATCAGGCTTCGTTTACGGTAATCGATTCTATTTTGAACGAAGAGGCCGTGATGGCTTTCGAATACGGTTATGCCTGTTCCGCACCGGATATGCTGACGATTTGGGAGGCGCAGTTCGGCGATTTTGCCAACGGCGCGCAAGTTACCATAGACCAGTTTTTGTCTTCGGGCGAAACGAAATGGGGCCGGTTGTGCGGTTTGACGACCATATTGCCGCACGGTTATGACGGCCAGGGTCCGGAACATTCTTCGGGCCGTTTGGAACGCTGGCTGCAGTTGTGCGCGGAACACAATATGCAGATTGTTATGCCCTCCGAGGCTTCGCAGATGTTCCATATCCTGCGCCGCCAGGCCCTGCGTTCCTGCCGCAAGCCTTTGGTGGTGTTTATGTCCAAACGCCTGTTGCGCTTTAAGGAGTCTATGAGTCCTTTGGCCAATTTCCTGGAAGGGCAGACTTTCCGCCCGGTAATAGGCGATACGGTGCAGCGCAAGGACAACGGCAGTGTGAAACGCGTGATTATGTGCGCCGGACAGGTTTATTATGATTTGGCCAAGGGGCGCGAAGAGCGCGGTTTGGCCGACGAGGTGGCGATTGTGCGCGTGGAACAGCTTTATCCCTTCCCGTATGCCGAGGCCGAGGCCGAGTTGGCCAAGTATCCGAATGCAACGGAAATCCTGTGGGCGCAGGAAGAGCCGAAAAACCAGGGTGCGTGGTATCAGACGCTGCACCGTTTGGAAAATCTGCGCAAACCCAACCAGCGTGTTTTGTTTGCCGGCCGCCCGGCCAGCGCGTCGCCCGCAGTCGGTTATATGAGCAAACACAATGCCCAGCTCAAGCAGTTGGTTGAAGATGCTTTTTCGTTTAATTAATCCCTGACAGCGGCGGCCTGTCCATGCGGGCGGGCCGCATCAAACCACACCTAGGAGTTGAAAATGATTGTAGAAGTGAATGTTCCGGTATTTGCCGAGAGTATCAGCGAGGGTACTTTGCTGGCCTGGCGCAAAAAAGTCGGCGAAGCGGTGGCGCGCGATGAGGTTTTGGCCGAAATCGAAACCGACAAGGTGGTGTTGGAAGTCCCCTCGCCGCAAGCCGGTGTGTTGGTGGAATTGTTGGTGAACGAGGGCGATACGGTGCTTTCGCAACAGTTGTTGGCAAAAATCGATACCGAGGCCGCCGCCGCCGCGCCTTCCGCCCCCGCCGAACAGCAGCCCGCCGCGCCCGCCGCCGCGCAAACCCATGCCGCCATGCCCGCCGCCGCCAAGCTGGCTGCGGAAAAGGGTGTGGATGTGAATGCGCTGCAGGGTTCGGGCCGGGACGGCCGTGTTTTGAAGGAGGATGTGCAAAAGGCATCCGCCCCCGCCGCCAAAGCCGCCGCCCCGATTCCCGCCGGCGCAAGGCCGGAAGAGCGTGTGCCTATGAGCCGCCTGCGTACGCGCGTGGCCGAACGCCTGCTGGCTTCGCAACAGGAAAATGCGATTTTGACGACTTTCAATGAAGTCAATATGAAGCCGGTGATGGATTTGCGCGCCAAATATAAGGAAAGGTTTGAAAAAGAACACGGTGTGAAGTTGGGCTTTATGTCTTTCTTTGTGAAGGCGGCCGTGGCGGCTTTGAAGAAATTCCCGATTGTGAATGCTTCGGTGGACGGCAAGGATATTGTTTATCACGGTTATTTCGATATCGGTATCGCCATAGGCAGCCCGAGGGGCCTGGTCGTGCCGATTTTGCGCGATGCCGACCAGATGAGTATCGCGGATATCGAAAAGGCGATTGTGGATTTCGCGGTCAAGGCCAAAGACGGCAAAATCGCGATTGAGGATTTGACCGGCGGTACGTTCAGTATTACCAACGGCGGAACTTTCGGTTCTATGATGTCCACGCCTATTATTAATCCGCCGCAATCGGCCATTTTGGGTATGCATGCGACCAAGGAACGCGCAGTGGTGGAAAACGGCCAAGTGGTGGTGCGCCCCATGATGTATCTGGCCCTTTCTTACGACCACCGCATCATAGACGGCCGCGAGGCGGTGCTGACTTTGGTTACGATTAAAGACCAGTTGGAAGATCCGGCACGCCTGTTGTTGGATTTGTAAGTGTTTCAGACGGCCTGCCGTTTTTTCGCAGGCCGTCTGAAAGCCCAAGGCCGGTGTTTTGACGGGGGAAACATAATGACGACCATACCAAGATTGTTTTTCTTGATATTGTTTGGTGTTTCTGCCGCCGAAGCTGCCGGGTCGGACGCGCGCGAAACGGCGGTTGCCTTTTATCGCGAATTGGCGTTTGGCAGTCCCGAAAAGGCGGCCGGTTTTTTGAATCCGCCGCCGCACTGGGGCAGCGTGCCGGACGGTATGCCCGCTCCTCCCTACAGCCTGTTCCGCGTTCCGGTGCGTAGTGCCTGGACGACGGCTTCCGGCTACCGCAGATATGCTGCCGACTATTACCGCACCGTACAGGGTGCGGCGAAGGCGGCAACGCAAAAGCTGCTTGAACCGCAAGTAGTGGAAACGGTATCGGAATCGGCCGGACAAGCCTTTGTGGATATGAAGGCGCGGTGGGTGGGGAAGGATGGTCATGAAGAGGGTTACATTTACCGCTTCCACCTGAAACAAGATGGCGGGAAATGGCGGATTCGCGCGATAGACAGCCGGATATGAATCATGACGGACGGTTATCCCGTGCCGTATTTGCGGCCGGACGAAAGTTATTCGGACGGCTTTTTCTTTGGAAGGATAGATTATGTCTCAATTTGACGTGGCGGTAATCGGTGCGGGCCCCGGCGGTTATGTGGCCGCCATCCGTGCCGCACAACTGGGTTTCAAAACCGTCTGCATAGATGCGGGCGTGAACAAGGCGGGCGATGCCCCGGCTTTGGGCGGCACATGTTTGAACGTGGGCTGCATCCCGTCCAAGGCACTGTTGCAGTCCAGCGAACATTTCCATGCCGCACAACATGACTTTGCCGAACACGGCATCACCGTGGGCGATGTGAAATTTGACGCGGCCAAAATGATAGCGCGCAAAGACGCGATAGTCTCCAAACTGACCGGCGGCATTAAATTCCTGTTTCAAAAAAACAAAATAGAAAGCCTGTTCGGCAAGGCTTCGTTTGCCGGCAAAAACGGCGATGCCTACCAAATCGAAGTCGATAACAAAGGCGAAAAAACCCTTATCCAGGCCAAACACGTCATCGTAGCCACCGGTTCCGTGCCGCGCCCCCTGCCGCAGATTGCGATAGACAACAAAAACGTGCTGGACAACGAAGGCGCGCTGAATCTGACCGAAGTACCGCAAAAACTGGGGATTATAGGCTCGGGCGTTATCGGTTTGGAAATGGGTTCGGTGTGGAACCGCGTCGGTTCGCAAGTAACCATACTGGAAGCCATGCCCGCCTTCCTGGCGGCCGCCGACCAGCAGATTGCCAAAGAAGCCTTCAAATATTTCACCCAAGAGCAGGGTCTGAATATCGCTCTGGGCGTGAAAATCGGCGAAATCAAAGACACGGGCAAAGGCGTTTCCGTGGCTTACGAAACTGCCGACGGCACGGCGAAAACAGAAGTCTTCGACAAACTGATAGTCTCCATAGGCCGCATTCCGAATACGGACGGCCTGAATGCCGAAGCCGTCGGTTTGGAAAAAGACGAGCGCGGCTTTATCAAAGTCGATGACGAGTGCCGTACCAACCTGCCCAATGTCTGGGCAATAGGCGACGTGGTGCGCGGCCCCATGCTGGCGCACAAAGCCAGCGACGAGGGCGTGGCCGTTGCCGAGCGCATTGCCGGGCAAAAACCGCATATAGACTTCAACAACGTGCCTTTCGTCATTTACACCGACCCCGAAATCGCCTGGGTGGGTAAAACGGAAGAACAACTCAAAGCGGCCGGGGTTGCCTATAAAAAAGGCACTTCCGGCTTCGGCGCAAACGGCCGCGCCTTGGGTTTGGGCAAGGCCAAAGGCACTGTCAAAGTATTGGCCGATGCCGAAACCGACCGTATTTTGGGCGTACACATGGTAGGCCCCATGGTCAGCGAACTGATAGCCGAGGGCGTGATGAGCTTGGAATTTTTTGCCAGCAGCGAAGACATCGCCCGCATCATCCATGCCCATCCTACACTGTCCGAAGTCTTGCACGAGGCCGCTTTGGCCGCCGACAAACGCGCGTTGCACGGCTGATATATCCGGTTGGTGAAAAACGTCCCGCCCATCATCTTGGGCGGGGCGTTTTACCGTTACCATTAAGGTTTCAATACACATAGCCGCACATAAGGCGCAGCCCTGTGTGTCGCCCTTCCCAAACAAACCCGAATCCTGCCGCCCTGAAGGGCGGAGTTGCAGCCATTAAGGAAATTTTGATGAAAATGAAAACCCTGCTTGCCCCGCTTGCATTCTGCGCCATCACGCAGGCCGCCTGAAGCAAAGCCTTGGAGAAACCGGATATGAACAAACGCCATATTGCCGCCCTGATTGTTGCCCTCGGTATGGTGAACGCCC
>JAUMUU010000079.1:7479-9027 GCA_030530545.1 Neisseria sp.
GCATTTCAAAAAACCGTCCATGCTTTCCGGGTAGACAAACGCCGCCGCAAGCCGCGCCTGTATATGCTGGTGGGCGGCGGATGGTGCGGGCAGAAAAATCCCGAAAACCTTTCCCGACCCGACATCAAATACTGCCAACGCGCCCTGAGTTGGAACAGCCGCAAACAGATATTTGAATTTGCACCGCTCTCAGCCGGCCTGCCCCCGAGAATGGAAGAAGATGATTGGCGATAGTGCATCACTTAGTGCCGGCCAGATAAACTGCAGGGCTTAATCCGCCATAAAGACATAGGCCGAACTGTACCATTCCTTATTTTGTTTGAACCTTTTCCCTTCCTGCCGCCACGGCGCTCAATACTGCAAACACCGCGATAATCCAAACCATCGCATTCGGCGTGCCGTCTGAAAAAACCGCCAGCAGCAGCGTGGACACGATACCGCTGCCGTATTGCAGCGAGCCGATAAGCGCGGCGGCCGAACCTGCCGTTTTGCCGCCCACACTGGCCAGTGCGGCGGCATTGGCACAGGCGGCGATGATGCCGTTCATAGAAAATACGGCAAACACAGGGATGGCGATGCCCCAAATACCGCCTATACCCCACCATGCGGCGGCGGCCAAAACCAGCGCGGCAGCGGCGGCAATCAGCGTCGCCCCGCGCAGGAGCTGCGGCAGCTCTAACCTGCCGACCAACCGGCGGTTTGCCGCACTCATCAGCATCACGCCCAAAATATTCGCGCCAAACCAAAAGCCGTAATATTCGGGCGCAATATGGAAATAATCGATATAAACCTTGGGCGAACCGGTGATAAAGGCGTAGGCGGAGACATAGAAAAAAGTAACGCACAGCGTGTAACGCATAAAGGCGCGGTTGGCGAACAGCGTTTTGTAGTCGGCAAAGGCGGAGGAAAGCGGCGTATCGGCACGGCGCGGGCGCGGCAGGCTTTCGGGCAGCCTGAACACGGCGAAAAACATCAGCGCGCCTATGGCGGATAACAGCCAGAAATGCGCGTGCCAGGACGCGATCTTAACCAACAGGCCGCCGATCAGCGGCCCGACAATGGGCGCGGCGGCCATAATCATCATCAGCGTCGATAAAAGTTGCGCCGCCTGCGTACTGCCGAACAAATCGCGCACCATCGCCCGGCTCAACATAGGCGCGACACACGCCCCGAACGCCTGAAACACCCGCCAGAACACCACCGCGTGCAGCGATTCCGACAGCGCGCAGCCCACCGAACCGGCCACAAACAACAGCATCCCGACAAGCAGCGGTATTTTGCGCCCGATACGGTCGCTCACCGGCCCCCACACCAGCTGCGCCAGCGCGAAGCCGGCCAAAAAGCCCGTAACCGTCAGTTCCGCATCGCCGTTCAAGGCGCGCGACATTTCCGGCAGCGCGGGCAGGTAAATATCCACCGACAGCGAGGTAAACGCCATCAGCGCGCTTAAAATCAGCAGGAACTCAAGCGTGTGTTTTTTGGTAGGCATAATAATTATTCTTCCTTTTTCTAGCGGCAGGCAGACCTTCATGCCCGACAATCTTGTTC
>JAUMUU010000080.1 GCA_030530545.1 Neisseria sp.
CGGATGGAAAGACAATGTTGATATTATTGGATCAAGACAACGTATTGGCCGATTTCGAACGGGGCGTGCGCGATATGTGGCGCAGCCGCTATGGCGGGGACGCGCCCGTGGATGGGGCACGGCGGAATTTCTATATACGCGACGATACCGCGCCCGAATACCGCGATGATATGGTCGCCCTGTATTCTTCCGCAGGCTTTTTCGCCTCCCTGCCGCCCAAAGACGGCGCATTGGCGGCGGCACGCGAATTATTGGCCGCAGGGCACGATGTGCGTATCTGCACCGCGCCGATTAACGATTACCGCCATTGCGTGGGCGAAAAGCTGGCTTGGATAGAACGGCATTTGGGTTATGAATGGACGCGCAGGACGGTTATCACCAAGGACAAAACCTGGGTACGCGGCGATATTTTGATAGACGACAAACCCGAAATCGGCGGCAGCCTGCCTGCCCTGTGGCAGCATTGGCTGTATGACGCGCCCTATAACCGCCATATAAACCATCCGCACCGCGTCGATTGGCTTAGGCGCGAAACCTGGGCGGAACTCCTGCCCTAAAAAAACGTGCCGGCCTTGATAAAGCGTTTGGCGTAATATGGCTTGTCCAGCGTTTCGGTTTGCACGGTGCTGCCCGAACGCGGGGAATGAAGGAATTTGCCCCCGCCCAAATACAGACCCACATGGGAAACCGTGCCGTTGCCCGCCGTGTCGAAAAATACCAAGTCGCCCGTTTGCAAATCCTGGCGGCGTATGGTGCGGCTGGCGGCGGCCATGTCGCGCGAAGAACGGGGCAGATTGACGTTTACGGCATTTTTGTAGATGTATTGCACCATGCCGCTGCAGTCAAAGCCGCTATCGTTGCTGCCGCCCCAACGGTAGGGCGTGCCGATTAGGTCCATGCCGCGCAACATCAGTTCCTGGCTGCCGTGCAGGCGGCTGACGTGTTTGATGCGTATGGGTTGTTGTGCGGCCGTTGCGGTGTTTTTGGCGGCCGGCCTTTTGCCGCCCTGTGTCCGGGCTTGCACCGCAGGCTTGCCCTTGCCGCCGTGATTCGAAGCGGTGCAGGCGGCAAGGCACAACAGGGCGGCGAACAGGGGGAGGTGTTTGGGGTTCATTTTACAGTTCTATCCTTTCGGCTTGAAACGCCAACCGTTTTCAGACGGCCTGGTTTCAAAAAATCACGCTTTGGGCAAAGTTACGCCCGTCTGCCCCATATATTTGCCGCTGCGGTCTTTATACGAAGTTTCGCACACTTCGTCGCTCTCGAAAAACAACACCTGCGCCACGCCCTCCCCCGCATAGATTTTGGCGGGCAGCGGCGTAGTGTTGGAAAACTCCAGCGTTACATAGCCTTCCCATTCCGGTTCGAACGGCGTTACATTCACGATAATGCCGCAGCGGGCATAGGTCGATTTGCCCAAACACACGGTCAGCACATTGCGCGGAATACGGAAATATTCCACCGTGCGCGCCAGTGCGAAGGAATTGGGCGGAATGATGCAGCAGTCGTCTTCCACGGTAACAAAATTCTTCGGATCGAAGTTTTTGGGATCGACAATAGTGCTGTTGATATTGGTAAAAATCTTAAATTCATTGGCGCAACGGATATCGTAGCCGTAACTCGACGTGCCGTAGGAAATAATGCGGCGGCCGTCTTGCTCCTTGATTTGGCCGGGCTCGAAAGGCTCAATCATGCCGTGCTGTTCGGCCATGCGGCGTATCCACTTGTCGGATTTGATGGTCATTGCGTGTATCTCTCTTTAAAGGCGGGGCAAAGGGTTTTCAGGCTGCATGAAAAAACTTATTGCCCGATAAAATTACGAAAAAGCTGTTTGACCTTGACAGGAATCAAAGTAGGCTGATGCAGCACGGTTTGATTGCCACCCATATCGGTAATGATAATGCGGTAGTGCCGGTGCATATCGCCGGAACTGTAGAGCCGGGGGGCTTGTGCCGGGGTTAGATTGCGGCCGGCGGTTTGTCCGACCCGCGAAGTGCTGCCTGCCCCTTTCCCCGGCATACGCCCTCAGTCTTCTTGGTGCAGTTCGCGCAAGGCCCGCTTCACCCTCATAGACACACTGCTATACACGCCTATGGCGGACAACAAAAAAATCAATCCGGTAAAAATTAAAATCAAAGCATTAGGGGAATTAGGGGATTTATCCTTCATCATCAGGAAAATCGCGCAGGATAACCCTCCGGCAAAACTCAAAGACTGCTTCCACGCCTTCTTCAAAACACCCTTGGCCGTTTCAGGCGTGATATGGTCAGCTTCGCTGACACAAGCACCCGACAAATCATTGAATTTATTCCACCCAAATACAGGTATGCCCAACAAAACCCACAACAACAAAGCCGCCTTCCCCATGTCCCAATCTATAATATAACTCACCGCCCCCAATAGCAAAGCACCCCAATAGATATAGGCAAAAAAAGAGTCAGCCGCTCCTAAGTTTCCAAACGCTCGCGTTCGTCCTGATTGCCGACTATAGAATCCGTCAGCCTTTTATTGAACCTGTTCATCATCATCCCCCTCCCAAAAAAGCGCGTTCAAATCCGTATCCAACGCCTTCGCCAAGCGGATACACAAAGACAGCGTAGGATTATAATATTGATTTTCAATCATATTTACTGTTTGTCGCGAAACCCCCGCCAAATTGGCCAAAGCCCGTTGCGAAAGCTGCTTTTGTTTGCGGAACTGCCGAACCCGATTCATCACAATTCCTTTAACAGTTGATACCCCGCCCTTAGAACGCGGTAGTGTAAGGTTTATTTGCCTTCCGGCAGGGCAACACCTGGAAAGAACGGACAATCCGACAATAGCGGTATTTTGTCCCATAAAACGCCGTTTCCTGCGTTAAAAAGCCCGTAAGGCATACAACCATACCGCGCCTTTTGCCTTGAACCCGGCATTTTCCATGCCCGAAACCGACCCATTCCAACGCCCGTCCTGAGGCTGCCTCATGTGCTTCCGTGTTGGAATACAGTTAAAAAAGTCTGTTATATTAGACATATTGCATTATGCACACCATAATGCGATTTTGTCAAAAATAGCAGATATCCTTGCCCGGCGGCCGGAAAGGGCATAGGGCATAGCCGGCCTATTTCTTTTTCGGCAGCTTTACGTCATATATCATACCCTGTCGGAAAGTAACGACAAACAGCACCTCGCCGTTTTCCGAAACCTTATGCACCCCGTCGGCGCGGTTGTTTTTAAAACGGCCGTCAAAAGTCATGTTCCTGAACTTCTCACTGCCCGAACCCAAAGTCTCGATATAAATGCCGCCTTGGGGCGTAACGGTGAATTTGCCCCGGCCGTCAAATTTACCGTGTTTGAAGCCGCCCTCGTAGCGGTTGCCGTTTTGGCAGCTCCAAATTCCCTTTCCCTCAGGCAGGCCGTCTTTGCCGACCTTGCCTTCGTAGCGGCAGCCCTCGCCGCCGTAAGGGTCGATTGCGGCGGCGGGCAGGGCGGCGGCCGCGCCGGCAAACAGCAGTAAGGCAAGTCCTTTCATGGGTTTTCCTTTTCGGTTGCAACGCCTGCCGGTTGGCAAGGCGCAAAGTTGTTGGAAGGCGGGCGGCGGTTTTCGGGCGTACGATAAACCTATGGATAGTGGATTAAAATAAAAATGAGACAAGGCGGCGACACCCGCCGTGTACGGATAGTACATAAGATAAGGGCGTTGGCAACGCTGTAGCCTTGCAATTTTAATCCACTATAGGTTGGTCTGCCGCGATTCAGGCCTTGCCGAACTGTGCTTCAAAAGCCAGCAGGGTTTCTGCAATGTCGCGCGGCAAAACGGCCAGGGCGTGTTCGCGCAAGGGCTGCGGTATGCCGTAAAAGGCTTCGGCCATACTGCCGGCAATCGCCGCCAAAGTGTCGCTGTCGCCGCCCAGCGACACGGCCAGCCGAACCGCCTGTTCAAAATCCCGAGCCTCGAAGAAAGCCGCAAATGCCTGCGGCACAGTTTCCCGGCAGCTTTCGTTGAATGTGTAGCCGGGTCGGATTTGGTCGCAGCTTTGGTCTGACGCATAGCCGAAGCGTTCGTTAATCTGTCGGCGGATATAGGCCTTGTCCTTCCCCGTCCGCGCCCAAAAAATGGCGGCAGCCACGGCTTGCGCGCCTTTGATGCCCTCGGGGTGGTTGTGGGTAACGGCAGCCGACTGTTCGGCAAAATACAGGGTTTCTTCCAGCGTGCCGAACGCCCAGCCTACCGCCGACACGCGCATGGCCGAGCCGTTTCCCCAACTGTTGTAGGGTGGTTGGGGGTCGGGCGATTGCAGCCATTCCAGGAAGCGGCCGCCATACGCGCCCTTGGGGTGGGGGTAGCGTGCGTACCAATCCCGCAGCCGGCCGGCCAAATCCCCGCCGCAGCCGTGCAATACCCATTCGGCAACCGCCGCCGTACAGACGGTATCGTCGGTAAAATCGCTGTTTTTGTCGAAAATCACAAAATCCGTATGGCGGTAGTTGTCAAATTCAAAACGCGACCCCGCAATGTCGCCGATAACCGCACCCAACATAATCTATCCTTTTTTATTGCGGTTATTCCTGCCAGCCGCCCAAATGAGCGGCCAGCTCGCCTATCATGCCGCTTAGGACATCGGTCATCAGGATTTGCGAGGCAAAGGCCAGGGATGCGGCATCGTCGCCGTGGCTTTCGGCCTCTTCCTGAAGGATGTCCAAATACTGAATCCGCTTAAAGGTAAAATCCTGGGTCAGCACAAAGGCGATTTGGTCTTTCCACACCAAACCGAGTTGGGTAACGGTTTTGCCGTTTTTAATGTGCCTCACCACTTCGTCGGCGGTCAGGTCCTGCTTTGAGACGCGCACGGTGGGCGCGTTGTCGCCCGTGCCTTTCAGCTCGCAACTGTCGTCCAACTCGAAACCGCCCGCACATGCGCCGTCAAGCAGCCACCGGGTCATCAGCGAGGAGGGCGACTGTTTGGCATTCGGCAGCCGGGCATCCAGCCCGCCCAAGGCCTCGCGCAGCCTGGTCAGCATGTTTTCCGCTTTGGAGGGGGTGGCGCTGTTTACCAGCAGGTAGGCGTTTTTGGTGTCGAATACGGCCTTGGTTTGGCTGCTGCGGGTAAAGGCGCGCGGCAGCAGGTCGTCTGTAATCTGTTCTTTCAGTTCCTGTTTTTCTTTGCGGCCTATGCGGCGGGCCTCGCTGTTTTGGATATCGGTGATTTTTTCGTCCAAAATATCGCGGATAACCGCCGCCGGCAGCACTTTTTCTTCTTTTTTCAGTGCGGCAAGCAAGGTGTGTTCGGCGGCAAACAGCCATTCCGGCGAAAAGGCGGCCGGCGCGGTAAATCCTTCGCTGAACCAGTCCAAACCCGTTACCGGCGCAAAGGCCGCTTCTTCCAGTTTGGCCGCCAAAGTGGCGGCATCGGGCAGTTTGCCGGGGTTTAGGGGGTAGAAGCTGATTTGTTTAAACCACATGTGTTCGTTTCCTTGGAGTGTGGGATTGTGCCATCATTATAACGGAAAAATACGGCCGCGCCGCTTGGAAAACTTGACGTATTTTGTCTTCGCGGGTAAAATTCAATATTTCGGTTACGCGCCCATCGTCTAGAGGCCTAGGACACTGCCCTTTCACGGCGGCAACCGGGGTTCGAATCCCCGTGGGCGTGCCAATTTCCATATGAATCCGCTTGAAGATGTTCAAGCGGATTTTTTATTTCTTGAAATATCAATCGCTTGTTGTAAATGCGTGGTTCTTTGCGACAATCTTCTCCCAAAAATTCCTCCCAATCCGACAAATTTGTGTGTGATGCAAAGTTTGGTTGTTTCTGCTATAAAGCGGCTTGTTGATTAAACAATAAAGGATAAGGATATGGCTTTGCTGATGCCCGGTTTTGAACCGTCCGAAGAATTGCCTGAAAGCAGGGGAGATTGGCAGGAAATCCGCTGCGAGTTGGTTACGCCTTTGCATGGCGGTGGCGTGGTGGCGCGTGAAAGTGATAAGAAATTGCCTGTGCGCGTAACCGCAATTCGCGGGCAGTTGCGCTTTTGGTGGCGGCTGCTGGCGCGGCAAAAATGGCATTTGAGCGGAAAAAGCCTGCGTGAGGCGGAATTCCGCCTGTGGGGCGGCATTGGGGAAGAGGCTGCGGCAAGTTTGGTGTTTTTGCGTGTGCGGGTACAAAACGAACTGCAATATGCACCGCTTTCAGATTATGCTAAGGGATTAAACAATCCTTTGGGTTACGCGCTGTTTACGGCTCGTGCCACAAAAACAGGCCTGCCTGAAATGAAGTTGGGCAAAGAAGGTTTGCAATGGATTGTACAATGGCGTTTGAGTGAAAAGGCCAACGAAACAGATAGGCTGCAGGTTTTGGAAACCTTGCGCTGGTGGGTAAATTTTGGAGGGATTGGTGCGCGTACCCGGCGCGGATGCGGTGCGTTTGTAGTTAAAGATAGTTCCAATCCGATTTTCAAGCAGCCTTTGAGCACTAATGAAGTGGCGCAGGCGGGTTGCAAACTGGTGCTACGCCCAAGTACTAACCATGTGTTGGCAGCTTGGAAAGAAGCAGTAGAGCGATTGCGTGATTTTAGGCAGGGTAAGGTTGGACGTAATAATCCTTCATCTGAATATGCAGGACGCAGCCGTTGGGCAGAACCTGATGAAATCCGCCGTATAACGGGAACATATCCTCACCGACACAAACCTGAACATCCTGCAGGAAATTTATTTGCGCGTGGCGTATTTGGTATGCCTATTATTTTTCATTTTGGTCGCAATGATGAACCGGAGGATACAACGTTACAGCCTACATGCAGAGAACGAATGGCCAGCCCTTTAATCATTCGCCCGTTTTGGGATGGTAAGGGTGGTTTTCGGGCTGCTGCTTTGTGTTTGCCTTTGGATAAGGTTTTAAATGTTTCTGCCGAATTATTAGAAAAAAAACAAAACAAGGTAACTGTACACTCAGTAACGCTGTGGGATGAAGGTAAGGCACGGCAGGTTAAGCCATTAAGTGAAAACGGTGGTGGTAATCCAATTGATGCGTTTTTGAATTATTTTACAAAAAAAGAGGAAAGCTGAAATGACTCAATACGTTTTAACCCTGTCCATAGGCCCTGTACAGGGGTTTATCGCTTCGGCGCGGCGCAGCCGGGATTTGTGGAGCGGTTCTTGGCTGTTGTCGGAAATAGCGAAGGCGGCGGCAAAGTGTTTGTTCGAAGCCGGGGCGCAGATGGTGTTTCCTTTTGTGGACGGGGCGACCAAAAGTCGTTTAGAACATTGTGACCGGATGGACGATAATTTTTCAGTCGGCAACAAAATTCAAGTGCAGGTTGAGGCGGCTGATGATGCCGAAGTGCGCGATTTGGTCGAACAGGCGAAAGCAGCGGCGCAGTTACAGTTTGAAACCATCGCAAATCAGGCGCGGCAGGACTTGAAGGCGGCCTTGCGCGATGAAATTTGGCAGATGCAAATCAAAGATTATTTGGAAATCCAGGCAGCATGGGCGCGGATAAGCGAAAAGGGTTATTTGGATGCGAGCCAACGCGCGGCATCGGCTTTGGCGGCGCGTAAGGCGACACGCGATTTTGCGCCCTCACGCGCGGGTGATGCCTGGGACGGCCGGTTTATGCTGCCCAAATCTTCGTTGGATGGGGCGCGGGAAACGGTGTTATTGGAAAAAGCCAACGGAGATGCCGACTTGCCCGATGTAGCAAGGCGCAAGCTGGGTTTGAGCCGGTCGGAACAGTTGGATTGCGCGGGGATTGTGAAACGTTTGGGCGGCAACAGCGAGCAGTTTACGCCCGTTACCCGGGTGGCTGCGGATGCCTGGCTGCAAGGTTTGCCTGAAAATGAGTTAGGCAAACTTTGCGATGCTTACGAACCTTTAATTGCGCTGAATTTAGCGACTCGTGTAAAGGGTAATCAAGGCATTTACGCAGATTTTCCGTTTGACGCGCAGTTGCTGTACCGCAACCGTTTGGATGCGGCCTTGTCGGACAATAAAAACAGTGCGGACGCATCAGAAAAATTATCGGATTTGAAAAATGTCTTAAAACCGGTTTGGCGCAAATACGGCGAGCCGTGCAGCTATTGGGTGATGTTGTTGGCAGACGGCGACCGTATGGGTGAGTTGCTGGATAAGGCAAAAGACATTAAGGAACATCAAGCCATTACCGAAGCCTTGTCCGCGTTTGCCGAAAGTGTACCTGCGAAAATGCGCGATTTTCGGGCGCAATGCGTGTATGCGGGCGGCGACGATGTATTGGGCTTTGTCGCGCTGGACAAGGCGGTTGATTGCGCGGACGCATTGCGGCAGGCGTTTTCAGGCAAACTGGAAACGGTGTCGGGTAAGCTGGGTGTGGAAAAACCGCCTACTTTATCCGTCGGTTTGGCGATTTGCCACATTACCACGCCGCTAGGCAATGTGCGCCGTTTGGCAAAACACGCGGAAAAAGTGGCAAAGGGCGACAGTTATCCCGCCGATCAACAGCGCAACGGGTTGGGGATTACCCTGTCTGTGCGTTCGGGTTCGGACAACGATTGGCGTGTGCAATGGAGTGATGAAGCAGGTTTGGCAGCATTTAAAAAATGGCAAAACTGGTATCAGAAGAAAGAAATCAGCAGCCGTATTGCCTATGACAGCCGCGATATTTTTATGCGTACGGATTTCCTGCCGTCCGCCGATTTGTCCCCCGAACTGCACAAAGATATCCGCAAAGCCGAGTTTGCCCGTATGTTGGATAAGGCGCGGAATATGTCGGGCGGCAAATTGGAAGATGATGTCAAAAAAGCAGATGATGTCAAAAAAGCATTGGAAGCCCGGCTGGCTGCCTGGCAAGGGAAACCGGACGGCGAATATGCCGACGCACTCAATATACTCGCCACGGAGTTGATTATCGCCCGCTGGCTTGCCGCCAAAACCCAAAATGATTTAGGACAGGAGGCGCAATCGTGAACAG
>JAUMUU010000197.1 GCA_030530545.1 Neisseria sp.
CTGAAACCAATGCCTGCAATACGGGTTTGCATTCTTCGCGCGAACCGTCGTCCACAATCAATACGTCCAAAGCTAAGCCGTGCATGGTCTGTGCGACGCGGCCTATGGTGGTCGGATGGTTGTAGTGGGGGATGAGGACCAGGGTTTTCATTGCTGCCCACCTGCGTTTTCAGACGGCCTTTTGCCGTGTTTCAGGGCCAGATACGCGCATACGGCGGCAACCGATGCCAAAGCCGTCAGCAACACAAACGCATTTTGCGTACCGTTTTTCGTGGCTTGGGCGATGTTGCCGGGCAGGGCATTTTGCGCGGAGGCGACAAAAGTGGATGCCGCCGCCGTGCCAACCGCGCCGGCGAGCTGTTGCAGCGTGTTCAGCACCGCATTGCCGTCGGCGGAATATGCAGCCGGCACGGCGGCGAGCGTGTGGGTGGTGGTATTACCGACCGAAAAACCCTGCCCCGCGCAGTAGGCGGCGTAAATCCCCATAAACAGCGAGGTGGTCGGCGACTGGCCCAATACGGCGAAGGCGGCCAGCGCGATGATGATGACCAACGCGCCGCCGAGTATCGGTTTGGCCGCACCTATGCGGTCGTACACCGTGCCGCTGACGGGGGCGATAAACGCGCCGATAAGGCAGCCGGGCAGAAGCAGCATCCCCGCCACGGACACGCTGTTGCCGGTTGCCAGTTGCGAATAATTGGGAATCAAATAGCCCAAGGCCAGCACGCAGAATTGGATGAGCAGGATAAAGACTAAGCCGAAACTGAAAGACTTGTCGGCAAACACGCGCAGATTGACCAAAGGCGAGCCGGACGAAAGCGAACGGCGGGCAAACAAGGCCAGCGCAACGGCGGACACGGCCAGCAGCCCGATAACCGCGCTGCCCAACCAGCCGTATTCGGACGCTTTTTCCGTGGCGAAGATAAAGGCGGAGAAACCGGCCGCCAGCAGCAGATAACCGCCCCAATCCACCTTGTTTTCAGACAGCTCCCCAATCGGCCTGATGCCCCACAGCCCCAAGGCCAGCGACAGCGCCAAAAGCGGCATCAGCACCCAAAACACCATATGCCAGCCGAACCGTTCCACCACCACGCCCGACATCACCGGCCCCACGGCAGGCGCCATAGACACCACCAGCGAGGCGATGCCCATAATCAGCCCGATGCGCGATTTGGGGGCTTGGGCGAGGATGATGTTGTACATCAGCGGCAACGCGATACCCGTACCCGCGCCCTGCAACAGCCGCGCCGCCAGCAGTGCGGCAAAGTTGGGCGCAAGCGCGCCCATGAGCGTGCCGGTAATGAAAATAATGCTGGCAGAAACGAACAAAGTTTTGGTGGCAAAGGTTTTTTTCAGGAAAGTGGAAAGCGGCACAATCAGGGCCAGCACCAGCAAATAGCCCGTGGTCAGCCACTGCACAGTAGATGTGCTTATGCCGAATTCTTCCATCAGCGTGGGGAAAGTAACATTCATCGCCGTTTCGCCGACCACGCCGGAAAAAGTCATCAACCCCGTGGCAACGATGGCGGCCAAGAGTCGGGCGGGGATTTTTTCGGGATTCGGGGCTGTCGTTTCGGACATGGTACACCTTTCCTGCAAGCAAGTACGATACATTAAAACAATCGGTGCGGTCATTCCCGTGAAAACGGGAATCCGGTTCTCCAACGTTTCGGTTATTTTTCGGATAAATGGCAACGGGTTTGCGGTGTTTGCTGGATTCCCGCCGCGCGGGAATGGCGGGGTGTAAGTTTCAGACGGCCTTCTCGCAACGCAAAATGCTGTGTCCGCGTCCGATGCCGTCTGAAATTTCCGCCACTTTCAATCCGGCGT
>JAUMUU010000081.1 GCA_030530545.1 Neisseria sp.
AACACGGTGGCCGCGCCGTCAAAAAAACTTTCCTGCGGCACATACACCGTTTTCAACCCGTTTTGCAGGATGAGCTGGCCGTCGTCGGCCTTCTGCACGCCCGCCAAAATCTTCAGCAGGCTGGATTTGCCCGCGCCGTTGCGCCCGATAAGGCCGACCTTTTCACCGGCGGCCAGTTGGAAGGACGCATGGTCCAGCAAAGCCACATGGCCGACCGCAAAACACAAATTTTCCGCTTGCAGGATATTCATCAACATTCCTTAAACACCGAAACCCGCCCATTATGGCAGATTGAAGGACTTAATATAACGGGGCGGATTACGCCCAAACAACCCTACCCTAAGGCAAACCAAGCCCCTACCACCACAAAACCAAACGCCAAACCGCCCAGGCCGCCACAGTCAAACCCGCCGCCAGCCTGACGGCGCGCTTATGCAGCAAGACCGTCAATTGCCCGGCAAACCAGCCCGCCGCCAACAGATTGGGCAAAGTACCCAGGGCGAAAGCCAGCATCAGCAAGCCCCCCTGCCACGCACTGCCGCTGCCCAGGGCATACATGGCGGCACTGTACACCAAACCGCAGGGCAGCCAGCCCCACAACATACCCACCGCCAAACAGGCCCTTGCGCCGCGTATGGGCAGCAGGCGGTTCAACACAGGATTCAGCCGCCGCCACACCGGCCGCCCCAAAGCCTCTATATGCCGCGCCGCCGCCGACAACCCGGCCAAATACAGCCCCAACAGCAACAGCAGCACATTGGCCGCGACATACAGCACATTCTGCACACTGCGCGTCTCATCCAAAAAAATACCGAACTGCCCCAAAGCCCCCGCCAGCACGCCTATCAAAACATAACTGGCCACACGGCCCAGGTTCAGCAGCGCAATCAGACCCAAACGGTTGAGGCCGGGGGGCAACTGGAGGGCGAAAGCCGAGGACAGGCCGCCGCACATGCCCACGCAATGACCGCCGCCGAAAAAACCCAACAAAAACAGGGTAAAGAAAGAAATATCACCGTCCATCCGTAGCCGCCATAGCGAAAAACCCTTTCGGTTGAACCGAAAGGGTTTCAAAAACTGGCACGCCCAGGGGGAATCGAACCCCCGTTACCGCCGTGAAAGGGCGATGTCCTAACCGCTAGACGATGGGCGCGGATAAAATAAATTTTCTTTGGCGCACCCGGAGCGATTCGAACGCCCGACCCTCTGGTTCGTAGCCAGATACTCTATCCAACTGAGCTACGGGTGCGTGAAAGATGCGGATTATATAAGCAGGCCGAAACCCTGTCAAGTTTTTTTGCTGAATAATTTCAACAAAGCCAGTAAAATAAGCCCCATCCGGGACAAGGATTATTTTAACACATTGTAAATTTTGAATAATTTTAAATTGCAGCGGATTAAAATAAAAATGATACAAGGCGGCGAGCCGCAGACAGTACGGCAAGGCGCGCCAACGGCTTAGCATTGCGATTTGAATCCGCTATAAACCACCGTCAGTCAAAATAGGATATTCATGAGTGATTTTTCGCGCTGGCCGAATTTGGCCGCCGCCTTGGCCGGATTCGGCCGTCCCGCCGTCATTGTGGATTTGGAAACCACGGGCGGCCACCTGTACCGGGACCGCATTACCGAAATCGCCTGGCTGCGTTTCGAAGCGGGCGAGGTTACGCATTACAGCCAGTTGGTCAATCCGCGCAGCACCATTCCCGACTTTGTCAGCCGCCTCACCGGCATCAGCAACGGCATGGTGGCCTCCGCCCCCGATTTTGCCGCCCTCGCACCCGCGCTGCTGCCGCAACTGCGCGGCTGCCTGCTGTTGGCGCACAACAGCCGTTTCGACTACACCTTCCTGCGGCATGAGTTTTCCCGCTGCGGCCTGCATTTCGCCACTCCGTCGCTATGCACGGTGCAATTGTCGCGCAGGTTGTTCCCCCATTTTTTCAAACACAGCCTGGACAGCATTATAGAGAGGCACCAAATCGCCGCAAGCGGCCGCCACCGCGCCCTAAGCGATGTGCTGGCATTGGCCGATTATTTGGAACTCGCCATCCGGCAATCGGGCGAAGGCAACTGGCTGCGGCAGGCGGACGGCCTGATCCGCCCTTCCCTGCCTCCCGCCGGCCTGCCCATGCCCTTGGCCGGGCAAATCAACGAATTGTCGGACGGCTGCGGCGTATTGTTGTGGCTGGACAAAAACAACCGCCCGCTGCATTTGGGCGCATATAAAAACACTTTCGGCGAGGCAGTCCGCGCCCTGCACGGCAACCCCGCCCTGAGGCAGGCGGCAGGCATACGTTTTTTGCCTGCGGCGGGCGAACTGCACGCCATACGGCTCAAGGCGCAGTTGGCGGCCGAATACGCGTTCGAACCGCCTGAAAACGGCGGCGGCTACCTCACCGTCCGCTTCCTGCCGGACGGGCGCAACAGGCTGCAGGCCAAAATCACCCCCCTGCGGGAAGGCGTGTGCAGCCGGCCCTACGGCCTGTTTTTGCACAAGAAGGCCGCTAAGCGCGCCCTGGGCCTGTGGGCGAAAGAACAGCATTTCTGTCCCGCCGGGCTGGACATCCTGCCCTCCACTTATGCCGCCCATGCCCCATGCCCCGTGGCGGTGTGCGGCGGCTGCGACGGCCGCTGCCCCCCGTCCGAAAATGAAGCCGACCACAACCGCATCACCCGTGCCGCCCGCCTGCTGCCCGTGGCCGACTGGGGAAGGGCGCACGAAATCGAAATCACAGAAACCGATGCCCTAAGCGGCCAGAGCCATACCTTCCGCTGTGCGGCAGGCGCATTGTCGCTGCCCGACGGAAGCTGGTATTTCGACAACGGCCTGCCCGCCGTGTTGAAAGGCAAGTTTAAAAGCGCGCGGGAGCATATCCGCATCTTGGCCTGAATCCGGCCGTAAAAATCACAAGGTGGAAGCCACAATGCCGGTTTCTAGGGGGCGGGCGGGGGGCAGGCCGTTGAGGGTTTGCAAAGCCGCCTGGAAATCGCCAAACGCCATGGTATGCGAGCCAAACCGTTTCAGGTGGGCGGTATCCTGCTGGCAGTCTATCAGGCTTATGCCGCAGGCGGCCAAATGGGGGACGGCGCAGGCAAAGGCGATTTTGGATGCGTCGGCCTGGCGGGCGAACATGGATTCGCCATAAAACACGCGCCCGATCTGCACGCCGTAAAAACCGCCCGCCAAGGCCATTTGCCCGTCGGTCGCCGGATAATAACATTCGAAGGAATGGGCGCAACCCATGTGGTGCAGGCGGGTATAGGCTTCCCTGAAGGCGGGGGTGATCCACGTACCGTCCTGCCCCGGCCGCGCCGCATGGCTGCACGAGGCTATGACTTGTGCGAAATCGCGGTTTGCGCTGACCAGATAGGGCTTGTTCCGCAAGGTTTTGGCCAGGGAGCGGCCTATATGCAGGTTTTCGGGCAGCAGCACCGCGCGCGGGGCAACGGCGAACCAAAAGAAAAAGCCGTCTTGCTCATACCAGGGGAAAATGCCCTGCCTGTAGGCCGACAACAGGCGGGCCGCGTCCAAATCGCGGCTGATGCCGACCAGGCCGTCTGCCTCGCACAGGGCGCGGGCGGGGGATGGGAAACGGTAATCGCCGGGGGCGAGGAAGGGAATCTGCATCGAAAATTCCTTGCGGCGGGCCGATGCGGCGCAAAGGCACCGGGGAGGACGGGCAATAATAGGATAATGGCGGTATTTCGCCCCATAAAAAACGTTGTTTTCCGCCTTAAAAATATTGCAAAACGCAGAACCGCCGAAAGCGCGGCCCTGCGTGTTTTCCCGGCCGTAAGGGGTTGTGCGCCCGGCCGGCGGGGCGGTTTTTGAAACCGGGGCGGCCTTGCCCCGCCCTGCCCCGATGCGGATTCGACCCGCTATATCAGCGTTTTTCCTTTTTCTGGCATTTGCCGCACACGCCGTACATATACAGGGCGTGATCAACGATGCGGTAGCCGTTTTCGGTGGCGATTTTATCCTGCAGTTTTTCAATTTCCTCGTTGTGGAATTCGGCCACATTGCCGCATTTCACGCAAACGATGTGGTCGTGGTGGCCGCCGGTATTGAGTTCGTAAACGGCCTTGCCGGTTTCGAAGTGATGGCGCAGCAGTATGCCTGCCTGTTCGAACTGGGTGAGGACGCGGTAGATGGTGGCAACGCCGATTTCCACGCCGTTTTCCAGCAGGACGCGGTATACGTCTTCCGCGCTCATGTGGTCGTCGGGGCGGGATTCGAACAGATCCAGGATTTTCAGCCGGGGGCCCGTTACTTTGAGGCCGCTGTCTTTGAGTTGCGCGATGTTGCTGTCCATAATGCCTTCTTTCATATCTTGAGTCATACAATTTCGCTATAATACGTAATTTTGACGGCTTTGCCTACTATAAGATGATAGAAGCTTTCAACTGTAAGCTGAATTGTGTCATACTGGGCCGCCCCCCTTTTCGGAAAGGTAATATCCGTGAATAAAACCGCCATCCTGCTGGCTGCAGCTGTCGCGCTTTGCGCCTGCTCGGCCGAGCGCGTATCTTATTTCCCATCCTATAAACTGAAAGTCATTCAGGGCAACCAGCTCGATGTCCGCGCCATATCCCAGCTGCGCGAGGGTATGACCCGCGACCAGGTTCAGCTTTTGCTGGGCACGCCGCTGTTGCGCGACCCCTTCCATACCGACCGTTGGGATTACACCTATGAAATCAGCCGCAACGGCGTTGTCGAACAGGCCGAAACGCGCAACCTTACCTTGTGGTTTAAGGACGACCGCCTGATCAAGGCCGAAGGAAACGCGCTGGAATATGCCGCCGAACAAAACCGGCAGGCGCAAGCCGGAAAGTAAATCCCAATCTGCAGACAACCCCGCCGCGACAGCGGGGTTTCAACCATTAAGGAGGTTTTGATGAACCCTTTGAAAATCGCCGTGGCCGGCGCGGGCGGCCGTATGGGGCGCGTTTTGGTTCAGGCCGCGGGCAGTCAGCCCGGCGCGGTTTTGAGCGGCGCGCTGGAACACGCCGGCTCGGATTTGCTGGGCTTGGACGCGGGCTATGCCTCGGGCTTGAAAACCGGTGTGCCGATTTCGGACGATATCGATGCCGTTTTGGCAAAAAGCGATGTGTTAATCGATTTTACCCGCCCCGGGCCGACTTTGCTCCACCTGCAAAAGTGTGTGGCGGCAGGCAAGAATATCGTTATCGGTACAACCGGCTTCGATGAGGCGGGCAAGGCCGCCATCCGCGAGGCCGGCACGAAAACCGGCGTGGTGTTCGCCGCCAATTTCAGTGTGGGCGTAAACCTGACCTTCCATATTTTGGACACCGCCGCCCGCGTGCTTAACGAGGGTTATGATATTGAAATCATAGAGGCGCACCACCGCCACAAGGTCGATGCCCCCAGCGGCACGGCCCTGCGTATGGGCGAAGTGATTGCCGACGCGCTGGGCCGCGATTTGAAACAATGCGCCGTGTACGGCCGCGAAGGCCACACCGGGGAGCGCGACCCGCAAACCATAGGCTTTGCCACGGTGCGCGGCGGCGATATCGTCGGCGACCACACCGTAATGTTTGCCGCCGAGGGCGAAAGGGTGGAAATCAGCCACAAAGCGTCCAGCCGCATGACTTTCGCCTCCGGCGCGGTGAGGGCCGCAATATGGGCGGCAGGCAAAACCGGCCTGTTCGATATGCAGGATGTGTTGGGGCTGAAAAACAGGTAAGGATGGTTGGAACAAAGGCCGTGTTTTAAAATTCGAAGGCCGTCTGAAAAGCCCCCGGCCGGTTTCAGACGGCCTAAAATTTACCCCAAACACACCCCTCCTTAATATTTCCTATAGTGGATTAAAATAAAAATGAGACAAGGCGGCAATGCCCGCTGTGTACAGGCAGTACATAAGGGCGTTGGCAACGCCGTATCATTGCGATTTTAATTCACTATATTTCCGGCGGCCGTTTGCCGCACATTCCCCGTTCGAATTGCGCCAAACTCATATCCAACGCCCGCATACAGGGGGCGAGGATATCCGCGACGGCGTGGCCGGCCGCATCACCGGCACAAGTTTCGGGGCAGTAGGCAAACAGCCGGAACAACCCGTCCAAGCCTATATGTTCGGCATTCGTTTTCAAAACCCAGCCCTGTTCCCCGTTGTACACATAACCGTATTCGGCCAATTTTTCCAACAAATCGCCCAACTCGTCATAGCCCATACTGATTTCGTGTCGCAACTCCTGAACGCGCATAGCGCGGGCGGGGCATTCGTTTTGGGCGCGGCTGAGCAACAGCAATATCTTCAACACATCGTCAAAACGACTGCGGCCGCCGGAGGGGCGGAGGAAGGCATCGTCCCGCAAATAAGACAGCGAGGCCGTCAGCAGCGCGCCGCTCAACAACAGCATCCACAAAATATTAAGCCAAATCAAAAACACCGGAACAGCGGCAAAAGCCCCGTAAATCAAAGTATAACTATTGAACGTACCCATATACCAGGCAAAACCGCGCCGCGCCGACTCCAACAGCACGGCCGTGAGGGCCGCGCCGGCCAAAGCATGGGAAGACGGCACATAACGGTTGGGCACAACCCTGTAGAGCAGCCACAAAATCACACAATTCATCAACACAGAGCCAAACAGCCTGAACACCCCGGCCATATCCGAATCCCCGTCCAACCCGCCCCACCGCACCAACCCGCCCCACAGCGAAAGACTGGCCGCCAAAGCCAGAGGGGCGAAAGTCAGCAAGGCCCAATACACCAAAAACTGCGTCCACAACGGACGGCGGTTTTCCACGCGCCAAATACGGTTGAACGTCTGATCTATCGTGCGGATAAGCATAATCGCACTCAACAGCAGGAACAACACGCCCATGGCGGTCAAATTACCCGCATTACTCTGAAAAGTATCCAAATAATTACGCAGCGCATCCGCCCCCTGCGGCAGCAGGTAGCCGTCAATAAAAGCAAAAACATCGGACGAAAGCCGGCCGAATATAGGAAACGCCGACATCACCACCAGCACCATGGTCAAAACCGGCACCAAAGCCAGCAAAGTGGCAAAAGTCAGACTGGCCGACACCCCCGTTACACCGACCTCATTAAAACGCCGCACAAGAAAACAGAAAAAACCCAGCCAACGCCTGGGAAGCCGCCGAAAATTTCCTTCAAACACCATCCCCCTCCTTCCCGCCGCCACATCCCGGCATACCGAAAGTATCCAGCAGGACAGACATCACCGCCTGAATTTTGGCCGACTGGATACGGTAGGGAGTAACGGCATACACATCGACAGAGGGCAGCGTCCAATCGGGCAAAACCACCCTCAGGCGGTCGGCGGCCAATTCCGCCGCCATATCGCCCTCCACCAGCACCGCCGCCCCCAAACCCGCCGCCGCCAACTGCACCAAGGCCGCCAACTGACTGCAATACATCCCCGCGCCCACAGACAAAACAAAATGCTCCGTCCCGCGCCTCATAGCGATACGGCTGTCATGGGCATAAAGCCAATACAACGAAGACAAATCATCAGGCGAAGCGACCGGATGGTCGGCCAAATACCCGGGCGATGCACAAATACGGTAAGGCCAGCGCGCCAAATGGCGGGCGACCAAATTCGGATTATCCAAAGCATGTTCGCCGCCGCGCAAAGCAATATCCACCGTCCCGCGCTGCAAATCCAACAAACCGTCGCCCACATTCAGCCGCAAAGTAATGGCCGGATACTCCTGCCGCAACCGCCGCAGCGCGCATTGCAGCACCGGATTGCCCGCCATACCCGAGGGCAGCGCGATTTTCACCTCGCCTGCCGCCTTGCCCTTAATATCGGCCAAAGCATTCGACACACCGTCCAAACTATCGAGCAGGCGGGCACAAGAGGCCGCCAAAACCCGCCCCTCATCGGTAGGTGTCAAATTACGCGTATTGCGGTTGAACAGCCGGACCCCGTATTTCCGTTCCAAACGGCCGATATGCTGGCTGACTGCCGAAGCCGTCATCCCCAGCCTGGCGGCGGCGGCCGACATCGTTTTCTCCTCCAACAAAGTAGCGAACACCAACAGCGGCTTGACTTCCTGCATCACCCTTCCTTTATTAAGCCAAACTTAATAATCAAATAAGCCGCCAGCGTATTATCAAGCAACACAAAAGTCAATAAAATGCACCCCATCAATAACGCAACACAAACAAGGAGTCCTTATGAAAATCGCCGTAATCGGTGCAACCGGATTGGTCGGTGCCGCCGTCGTCCGAGAACTGGCCAAACGCGGCCACGAAGTAACCGCCTTTGCCCGCAACACCGAAAAAATCGAAAAAGCAGCCAACATCCGCGCCGTGGCGGCCGATGTAAACGATGCGCGCTTTGCCGGACAACTGGCCGGATTCGACACCGTAGTCAGCGCATTCAACCCCGGCTGGGACAATCCCAACTACGCCGCCGATTTCGAACGCGGCTACCAATCCATCCTCAACGCCGCACAACAAGCCTCCGTCCCCTACCTGCTGGTCATAGGCGGCGCGGGCAGCCTGTATGTCGCCCCCGGCCTGCAACTGGTGGACACCCCCGACTTCCCGCCCGAAGTCTACCCGGGCGCGGATGCCGCACGCCGCCTGCTCAACCAACTCACCCCCCGCCGCGACCTGAATTGGGGCTTCCTATCGCCCGCCGCCATGTTTGCCGTCAATCCGCCGCGTTTCGAAGGCAGCGGCACTTACCGAATCGGCGGCAACGACGTATTGCTCGACAGCCAAGGCCGGCCCGCCGACATCAGCGTACCCGACCTGGCGGCAGCCATTGCCGATGAAGCCCAAAGCAAGGCACACCTGTTCCAACGCTTTACCGTGGCCGAATAACGGCCGTCCCGAAACCGCCCCGCCGCAAAGCGGGGCTTGGCCTGCCGCCCGTCCCCTAAAACACCCCGACAAA
>JAUMUU010000198.1 GCA_030530545.1 Neisseria sp.
TATAGTATGTTTCAAACGCGCATATCTTTCCGCCGCCTTGCTTTGTGTGTTTACAGCAAGGGTTCTATGGGCAAAACGGACAGCAGTTTGACCATCCAGCGTTTCCAAAAACCCGCATCGGGTTCTTTTTTGTAATTGATATTCGGCTGGTCGGGGTCTTGCCACTGCAGGCGGTTGTAGCGGTTCAGGCTGACTTTGTAGGCATAGCGCGGGGTGATGTAGGCCAAATCCTGCCTCATGCCGCCGGCCACTTCGGGGCTGTCTATCACCATGCCCATTTCGGTGTTTAGGCGGGCGGAACGCGGGTCGAAATTGAGCGAGCCGACAAATACGCGCCTGCCGTCCACTACGAAGGTTTTGGCATGAAGGCTGGTGGCCGAGCTGCCGGTCAGGCCTTTGTCGCGGGCTTTGGGCGGGGCGAAGTCGGGTTTGACTTCATAAAGCGCAACCCCCGCCTGCAGCAGTTTTTTGCGGTAGCGCGCATAGCCGGAATGCACCGCCGCCACGTCTGTGGCACGCAGGGAGTTGGTCAGTACGGTGATGGATACGCCGCGCCGCGCTATGGCTTCCAAGGCTTTCATCCCCTGCCTGCCCGGTACGAAATACGGTGATACGACAAACAGGTCTTGTTGCGGTTTGCCCAAGGCTTGCAGCAGTTTGCCTTCTATGGGTTCGGTTTGGCTGCGCGCCAGGCCTTTGGCGGGGTCGTCGCTCACCAGCCTTGCATCTACGGCCAGCCAGGGCAGCCCGCCGCTTTGTATGGCCAAAGCCAGGGGCGAGGTGTTCAGGCTGTCCAAATAGCTGGCACGGACGGCGGCTTCTTTTTGCGCCGATTCTTGCAGTTTCAATCTGCCTTGGGCGGCATCGGCTTTTTTCGCTATCATGCCGAAAGGATAGCTGGACGCGCTGGCCCAATAGCGGTCGAAGTCGCGCGAAACTTCGGGTACGACCGCCCCTTTGGCCAATACGTCCAAGTCGGCAAAGCCTATATCTGTGCTTATGTTGAAGTATTCGTCGCCTATGTTGCGGCCGCCGACTATGGTGTATTGGTTGTCGGCGGTGAGGGATTTGTTGTGCATGCGGCGGTTTAGGCGGGGAAAGTCGGTCAGGTAACCCAGGGCGCGCGCCTTGCGGTAAAGGAAGGGGTTGAACAGGCGGATTTCTATGTTTTCTTCTTCATCGAGTGCGGCCAGTACGTCGTCCATGCCGCGCGTGTTGTTGTCGTCCAGAAGCAGCCGGACGCGCACGCCGCGCCGTGCCGCATTTTGCAGCTCTTGAAACAGCATTTTGCCCGATACGTCGTTGTGCCAGATGTAGTAGGCCATGTCCAAGGTGTGTGCCGCCGTGTTGATTAGGATGGCGCGGGCGGCAAATGCGTCATGCGGGTCGTCCAACAGGTAGATTTCCGTCTGCCCCGCCCGCCTTGCGGTCGGCCGGGCGGCAGGCAGGGCGGCGTTCAGACCCGGGGAGTCGGTTATGTCCAGGTAGGTCGATGAGGGGCGTTGCGCCAAATCGGGCAGGCTGCGGCAGGAGGCTAACAGCAGCAAGGCCAAAACGGCAGGCCGAATCTGTTTGCAAGGGTACATTCAGACGGCCTTGCCGTTTTGTTTGGCTTCCAATATTTCCCACCGTTCCAGTTTTTCCAACAGCAGCATTTCGATTTCCTCCGCCCGCGCCTGCAATGGGCCGGCTTTTGCGTAGTCTTTGAAGATTTCCGGGTCGGAAAGCCGGGCGTTCAAATCGGCCTGTTCGGCTTCCAGCGCGGCGATTTCGTCGGGCAGGGC
>JAUMUU010000199.1 GCA_030530545.1 Neisseria sp.
CGTTTGGCTGCCGCTCTTTTGGGCGGCTGTTTTTTTATCCATGATGCGCCCTCCCTATCGGCTCTCTGCCAGCTTTTGCAGGTAGTCTTCAAGCTCCGATTGCAGCCAGCCCGTAGCGTTGGCCGATACCTTGATGGGCTTCGGAAAATCGGGGCGGAATTGTTTGTGTTTGGGGTTGTTCCAGTTCCAAACGGTAGATAGGGAAACGCCGAACATGGCGGCGGTTTGTTTGGGTCGGATAATTGCGGTTTGCATGGTTTGGAATGCCTTTCTATCGGGTTGCTCGATAGGGGGCATTGTGATTTATTTTTTTTCGCCCGCTGTTTGAAATGTTGCAGCAAGGTTTGGGGATGAAAAAAGCCGCCTGAAAAATCGGGCGGCCTATTGGTAAAAATCAAGGTCAAGGGGGGTTACGGGGTCTGTATCTGTTTCAGGGCTTGGCGGTATCGTTCGCGCAAATAGTCGCTGTACCACTGCATCATCTCCCGCCGTTCGTCCATGTAGTCCGCCCTGTTGTATGCCGCCCTGATGCGGTCTTCTTCCACATGGGCTAATTGCCGTTCGATTGCGTCGGGGTTGTAGCCCTGCTCGTTCAGGATGCTGCTCGCAAGGGCGCGGAAGCCGTGCGGGGTAGCCCTTCAAGCGGCCAGTCTGCCAGCGGTATCACGTGCGGCGGCTTCGGGGCGGTCTTTTCGTGCTTCATTCGTTCGGCGGGTATCGTCCATGTGGCCGCCTGAAAGTCTATTTCCTCCCATTTGCCGCCCCTTAGTTCGGTATTGCGGACAAATACCAGCATGATTAACAGCAGGCCGATTCTGTTTGAATGCTCCACGTCTGCCGGTATCAGGCGGCGGTAAAACTCGGTCAGTTCTTCGCGCGGCAGGGCGGGGCGGTTGGTTGCGGGTTTGGGCGGGATGTACTGCCGCAATATGCGGGCGGGGTTTGATTCCGTGATTTCAAGCATGGCGGCATAGTCGAAAACCGCCGCCGTCCATTCCCTGATTTTTTCGGCTGTGTTATGCACGCCCCGCGTCATGATGCCGTCCAGCAGGGCTTTGATATGGGTTACCCTGATTTCCTGTATCGGCATTGCGCCGATGGCGGGGAATACTTCGGCTTCCAAATACCGAAGCACGCGGGCGGCGTGGTTCTCTTTCCAGCGGCGCAGGTTGGCGGCGTGCCATTGTCGGGATAAATGCTCAAAGGTGTTTAGGGCGGCGGCTTTGCGTTCTTCCTTTTCCTGTTGCTTGGCCGCGCTAGGGTCTTGGCCGTCTGAAAGCAGGCGGCGGGCGTTTTCGGCGGCTTGGCGGGCTTCGGAAAGGGAAACGGCGGGATATTTGCCGATAGTCAGTGTTTTTTCTTTGCCGCCTATGCGGTATTTCAGGCGGAAGATTTTGCCGCCTGCGGGGGTAACTTCGAGATACAGGCCGCCGCCGTCAAACAGTTTGGCTTTCTTTCCTGCTTCGGTCGGCTTGGCGTTCCTGATTTGGCGGTCGTTTAGGGGCATTTTGGGGGTATGTTTTCGGGGGTATTTTCAGATGCCCCCAAATATACCCCCAGTTTTCGCTTTACTCAATTACACGGCAATAGGCGGGATTGGACAATCAGGAAGGGGCAAGCAGGATGATAATCGGCCTGCAAGCCCCGTGGTTATTGGATTTGGTTTATGGCATTGGACGGTATTAGACAAAAAAATAACTGCCCGAAAGCAGTTAGATTTTACAGTGTGGTGCGGACGGAGAGACTCGAACTCTCACACCTCTCGGCGCCAGAACCTAAAT
>JAUMUU010000082.1 GCA_030530545.1 Neisseria sp.
GCGGGTTGACCATGTCCCACCAGGCCAGGTTGTCCAAGGCCGTCCCCCACAGCACCGCCTTTTTGCCGCCGGCGTTCATCGCCACATTGCCGCCCACGCAGCTTGCATCGGCGGAAGTCGGATCGACCGCGAACACCAGCCCGGCCGCGTGCGCGGTTTCTTCCACCCGCCGCGTTACCACGCCCGCGCCGCAGCGGATAACCGGCCGTTTGCCGTCCAAGCCCGGCAGTTCGACAAATTCCACGCCGTTGTGCCTGTCCAGCTTTTCGGTGTTGATGACCGCGCTCATCGCGTCCAGCGGCACTGCGCCGCCGGTATAGCCCGTGCCGCCGCCGCGCGGAATAATCGTTAAATCCAGCTCGATTAGGGCGCGAACCAGGGGCGCGATTTCGGCCTCCGTATCGGGATTGACGACGACAAAGGGATATTCCACGCGCCAGTCGGTCGCATCGGTAACGTGCGTTACCCGCGCCAGCCCGTCAAACATGATATTGTGTTTTTTCGTATGCTTGGACAGCCTGGACAAAATCTGCGCCCGCTTTTTGCGCGTGGCCGCGAAACTGCCGTCAAAGGCGGATACGGCGTTTTCCGCCGCCTGCAAAAGTTCGGCTACCTGCAGGTTGTCGTCGCGGCGTTTGCGGATTTCGTTCAGGCGGTGGCGCATTTCGCGCACCAGGGCTTCGCGGCGGTGGGTGTGTTCGAGCAGGTCGTCCGCCAGGTAGGGGTTGCGGACGACCGCCCAAATATCGCCCAATACTTCGAACAGCATACGCGCCGAACGCCCCGTCCTGCGCTGCCCGCGCAAGTCTTCCAATGTCTGCCAGGCCTTTTCGCCCAACAGGCGGGCGACGATTTCGCGGTCGGAATAGGAGGTGTAGTTGTAGGGGATTTCGCGTATGCGCGCGGGACGGGTTTGGGTGTGGTTCATGTGGCAGGTGTTTGGTGTGTTTGTATTATGGCCGTGATTTTACCAGTTTTGCGGCGCGGCATGGCCGGGGGTTTGCGGCGGCGGGGGTAAAGATGCGGTTTGGCCTTGGCTAAACGGATAAAGGCGGTTATAATGCGCGGCTTGTTATGGCGGGTCTCCCCGCATGGCGAATTGGAACACCGGGTCAGGGGCGGAAGCCAGCAGCCCACTCCGACTAGCCAGTGCCGGGGGTCGGGCTCGCCGCCTTATTCGCCAAACAGCCTGTGTAAAGACGCACAGGCTGTTTTTTGCTTCAGCGCACCACGTTGTGCCAATCCTGTTCGAAATAGCTGACCAGGATTTGGTTGTTCAGATAGTTGGGTTGGACCTTGCGCCTTGCCATGTCGGGCGGGAAGCGGAACATTTCGGCGGCGGTTTGGGCGTTCAGATAACGCGTGGGAACGTCGAATTTTTGCGGGACGGGGAAATGCGCCTCGAAACCCGCCAAGACAAATCCCCATTCGCCGAAGGAGGGGACGTAAACGTGATACGGCGCGGTGGCAAGGCCGGCGGCTTCGAGGGTGGCGACGACCGACCAGTAGGCGTTGGGGGCGAAGTAGGGCGAGGTGGACTGGACGACGATTTTGCCTTGCGGACAGAGGTGGCGGGCGACGAGGCGGTACATGGGGACGGAATAGAGTTTGCCTAAGGAAAAATTGGAAGGGTCGGGCAGGTCTATGACAATCACGTCGAATTTTTCAGACGACCCCTCCAGCCATTTGGCGGCATCGTCGTTAATCACGCGCATTTTGGGATGGGACAGCGAACCTTGGTTGAGCGCGCTTAAGGTGGCGGAGGTTTTGAAGGTGGCGGTCATGTCGGGGTCCAAGTCGACCAGTGTAACTTGATGAACTTGCGGATATTTCAACACTTCGCGCGCCGCCAGTCCGTCGCCGCCGCCGAGAATCAAAACGCGGCGGGCGTTCTGAACCATCTGCATGGCGGGCAGGACTAGGGCTTCGTGGTAACGGGCTTCGTCGCGCGAGGAGAATTGCAGGTTGCCGTTGATGTAGAGGCGGGTGTCGTCTTTCCAGCGGGTAACGACGAGCCGCTGGTAGGGCGAGTGGCTTTGATAGACGACGGGGTCGCCGAAATAGCTTTGTTCGGCTTGGAAGGTGATGCGGTCGGCGTAGGCGAAGGCGGCGGCAAGGACGGACAGGACAATCAGCGCGCGCAGGCGGATGGCGCGGTAGCGGGGCAGTTCGGCTTTGAACACGCGCGCGGTCAGGTAGGCGACGGCGGCGTTGAGGATGCCGAACAGGAGGGCGGAGCGCGCCATGCCGAGTTTGGGGGCGAGGAGAAGCGGGAAAAGCAGGGAAACGGCGAGTGCGCCCAAGTAGTCGAAGGTCAGGACTTTGGAAACGAGTTCTTTAAATTCCGCGCCTTTGCGGTTCAATACGCGCATCACCAAGGGGATTTCCATGCCGACGACCGCGCCGACTATCAGCACGAAGGCGTAGAGCAGGGTGCGGAACGGGGCGGCGGAAAGTCCGAAGGCGACGAACAAGGCCAGCGCGGAAATGCCGCCTATGATGCCGACCAGAAGTTCGATTTCGATGAAGCGGTGCAGCACGTCTTCGTCTTTGATGTAGCGGGTCAGGTGCGCGCCTATGCCCATGGCGAAAAGGTAAAGTCCGATGACGGAGGAAAACTGCAAAATGCTGTCGCCCAAAAGATAGCTGGCCAGCGCGGCGATGATGAGTTCGTAGGCGAGGCCGCAACTGGCGACGATGAAGACGGAGATGATGAGGGTGCGGTCGGGCTTCATCAAATTTTCCTTGGTGGTCGGGATGGGGGTAAAAAACAGCCGCCTGAAAAACGCGCTATGGTTTTTCAGACGGCCTTGCCCGGTCGGGCGGGCCGGTCCGCCCCGGCTGTTCAGGCCTGATTTTGTTCGTCCGTATTTTTGACCACGGGACGCGGCCCCAGCCCGAACTGTTTTTCATAGGCCGACAATTCTTTGTGGTCTTGCTCCTCCATGCCGAAGGCGCTGGCGTTCACCCACACCACCAACACCGCCACCACTATGGAACAGGCGGAAATAATGCCCCAAAACAACATAGTTTGTTTCCTCTTTCTGATATTCTGATGCGGCGGTATTTTACTCTCAAAGCCTGCCGGCCGCTATAATCGGCTTTTTGATTGCGCTTCGCGCCCCGCGTTGCCCAAACAGGGGATTTTATGCCAAACCGACAAGCCCTGGTCATCTTCTCCGGCGGCCAGGATTCCACCACCTGCCTGATTCAGGCGGTGCAGACTTACGGACACGGAAACGTCCGAGCCATCACTTTCCAATACGGGCAACGCCATGCCGTCGAGCTGGAACGCGCCCGCTGGATAGCGCAGGATTTGGGGATAAAACAAACCGTCCTCGACTTGGGGCTGATGCGGCAGATTACGCACAACGCCCTGATGGACGACACAGCCGCCATAGCAACCGGCGCAGACGGCCTGCCCAATACCTTCGTGGACGGCCGCAACGCCCTGTTCCTGCTCTATGCCGCGATTTACGCCAAAGGGCAGGGCATACGGCACATCATAGCGGGCGTGTGCGAAACCGATTTTTCCGGCTACCCCGACTGCCGCGACGTGTTCGTCAAATCCATGAACGTAACCCTCAACCTGGCTATGGACTACGCCTTCCAAATCCACACCCCGCTGATGTACCTGACCAAGGCGCAGACTTGGGCCTTGGCCGACGAAATGGGCGTGCTGGACTACATCCGCGAGCATACCCACACCTGCTACAAGGGCATAGTCGGCGGCTGCCACGAATGCCCGAGCTGCATATTGCGCGAGCGCGGGCTGGCGGAATATCTGGCGGGCAGACAAAACGTTTGAAAAACGGTTTGCATAACCCCTTCCCAATATTATTCCGACAATATGCCGAATAAGGACACGACCGCCTGTGCCGCCGTCAGATACAGGCTTTTGCGCCACAGGGCGAGTGCGCCGCCTATGCGCTTAGGCATATCGCGGCCGGCCGTAACGCGGCGCAAACCGGTTTGCCGCAAGGCTTGGTCCAAGGCTTCGGGCGTGTAGCGGCCGTCGGCGAAATCTTGGAACACGCGGCGGTCGAACACTATGCGGATGTGGCAGTACAACAAGGCCGCCGCCAAGGCAAGCTGCACCGCAAACCATGCGCCGCCGCGTTGCGCGGATAGGGCGAACAGCAGCGCGTTAAACACGGCGGTATAACGGGCGGTGGCGAGCAGGCGGGCGGTAATCAGGCTGTCGGTTGTCGTGTTCATCAAAATTTCCTTAATAGTTGAAATCCTTATGTGCGGCCCTGTGTGTTGGAACATGGGTTTTCCTTGTTGTCTGTGCAGGAATTTTTCAGGTAGCCTGCCGCCGCTTCCACCACCTTTGCCGTTTCCGGCGGCAGCACCATCTGCGGCCTTGCCTGTTTCAGCTCCGCCGCTGCCTGCGCCAAATCGCGGCAGCCGCCGTAGGCCGTCAGCCAGGTGAGTACCACCGCCGCGCTGCGGCCGTAGCCCAGTGCGCAACAGGCAAGGACTCTGCCGTGCCGTTGCCGCATTTCTTCCAGCAGCCGGGCCGCCTGCGCCAAATCGTTTTCAGACGGCGCAACCATGTCCAGCAGCGGCAGGCTGCGGTATCCGCCGTGATGCCGGACGCACGGATATTCGGCGCACACGTCCAATACGGCAAGGCCGTCTGAAATCTCCGCAACCCCCGATACGCTGCCTATCCACACATCATCGCGCACCCGCGCCGTTTTCGCCTTGCCGCGCAGCCAGCAAGCCATGTTCAGCCGCACGCCGGCCAGATAGGGCAGCAGCAAAACCGTTGCCGCCGCCGACAGCCTGCCGCCTGTCTGTTTTTGGAACACCGCCGCGTTGTTTGACCAATAGGCCGCCGACACCAACAGCAGCGACACGCTTACCCACAGCGTCCACAGCCACGCGCCGCCAAGCAGGGCGGGCAGTGCCGATAATACCGCACCCGCCAGATACAGCAGGGCGATTTTGCATCTGCGGATTCGGCCCCGCGTTGCAACTTCACAAAGATTAGTCCGCAAAGGCGGCTGCCCCTGCTGCGGTATGGCCCACAACACCAGCCAGCCCAGCAGCGCGCCGGTCGGCACGTCGATAAAATGGTGCTGGTAAGTGGTCAGCACCGACAAGGCAATCAGACTTTGCCACAACAAAAGCGGCAGGCGGATTTTGGGAAACCGCGTCCAATAAAACGCGCCGACAATGACCGCCAGCGCGATATGCAGCGAAGGTGCTTGGTTATACGGCAAATCAAATGCCGCCAGCGAATCGAACAGCCAAGCCGACAGCCCGCCGGCAGGCGGTTTGGGCCAACCGAAACGCAAAGGGAACAACACAAAACAGGCGGTTGCAGCGATTTGCGCCGCCACCAGCCGCGCGATATAGCGGTTTTGTTCGCGCACATCGCGGCACAGGAAAAACGCCGCCGCGTACATCAGGTTCAGCGACCAATACGGCACGATGGTCCACGCCCAAAACGGGATGCCGCGCTCCCACGCAAAAGCGATTTCGGGAACATGGTTCAACGAAGCCGCATAACGGTTGGACAGGCCGTAGCTAGTGTAGAACAACGCGCCGATTAGGGCGAGTTTGAGCAGGGAGGTTTTAAAGGCGGGTTTCATCAAAATTTCCTTAACGGTTGAAACCCCGCCCTTCAGGGCGGTAGGATTCGGGTTTGTTTGGGAGGGGCGTAACCCCTGCCAAATCAGGGCAACACACAGGGCTGCGCCTGATGTGCGGCCCTGTGTGTTGAAACATAAGGGACTATATTCTGCGTTTGAAAACAACCGAATCAAAAGGCCGAGGGCGGCACATCATGATAATTCTGCCGCCCCCTGTTTTATAGCAAATGCAATTATAGTAGATTAAAATAAAAATGAGGCAAGGCGGCAACGCCCGCCGTGTACAGATGGTACATTAAGGGCGCAGGCAACGCCCCAGCCTTGCGATTTTAATCCACTAAAAATTTAAATTTTAATTAAATCAAATAGTTCATCGCGCCCCTTTGCCTAGTTCCTTGCGGACGGCCTCGCCGAATCTTTTATTGTAGTCATCCGCCCTCTGCTGCCACCTGGTCGCCTGCGCCGCATCTTTTTTAAAGCAGGCCGAGCCGTTCCGATACCAATGGGCCAGCAGTTTGTAGCTTTCGCCGTCATCCTGTTCGGCCGCCTGTCCAATCAGCCTTTGCGCCTGTCCGCAATCGCGTTTGAGGTATTTGCCCTCGTCCAAGCCCGCCGCCAGCCGCCTTTGCGAATCGGCATTGCCCTGTTCGGCGGCCTTGCGCGTCCAGTAATAATATTTGCCGTGGTTTTGATTGCCCAGCGTGAGATAAAGGTAGGCCAATCGGTTTTGCGCCAAATCATGCCCCTGTTCGGCGGCCTGCTCCATGATTTTCATGCCGCGCAAACGTTCTTTTTCCGGCTGGCCGTCCCCCGTCAGCCATTCGCCCAAATAATATTGCCCATTAACATCGCCCGCCCGGGCGGCCGCCTCCAGCAGGGGCAGGGCTTGGGACGGGTTCAGTTCGGGGCGGCCTTCGGGGTTGTAGGGGCTGGTGCAGCCGTGCAGGTATACCCTGCCCAATTCGGCTTGGGCGCGGGCATTGCCCTGTTTTGCCCATTTTTGCCAGATTTTAATCGCGGCCTGATAATCGTGTGCGGCGCATACGCCCCGGGCAACGGTGTGTTCGCGGGCGAAGGCTTCGCCGTATTTGCCGGCTATGCGGCCTTGCTCTTCCAAATCTTGCAAACTTTTTTTGATGTCGCCTTCCAAATCGGGGCGTACGGCATCATCGTTTTGCAACTGTCGCAGCAACTCGGCGGCATGGCGGCGGTCGGCTTCGTCCCGGCCGTAGCGTGCCAAATAAACCGCCAACAGGTAACGCGCCTGCGGAACGCCTGCTGCCGCGGCCTTTTCCAGCCAGGGACGGGCTTTTTCGCGCTCCGGGTTGGTTATGTCTTCCGCATTTTCAGGGACGTCCTTGCAGCCGTACATATAGGCAAATCCGATGTTGCTTTGGGCGCGGGCCACGCCTTTTTCCGCCCATTTTTGCCAGAGTTTGACGGCGGCAGCGGTATCGCCGCGTATACAGGCCTGTTTTGCCTGTTCGTTTTCTTGTTCGAAGGCCGGGTCTGTTTCGGCCGCAGCCGAGGAACAGGCGGAACAGGCGGCGCAAAGTGCAATAATCAGGTATTTGAATTTGGACATCATGCTTTTCCTTGTTGATGGGGATGCCGTTTATTTCTTCACCGCCAGGCTCACGGTGAAAATGCCGTCTTCGTCTATCCACTGGCGGATTTTCTCAAAGCCGGCTTTCTCGACCAACTGATCCATTTCCTGCTGGCTGCGGCGGCGCATCACCCAATTCGGGCTGCCCGCTTTGTGGCTGGTCAGCGCGCGGGCAATCATTTCGAGCTGCGGATGCCACGGCTGGCCGGTGTAAATCAGGTAGCCGCCCGTTTCAATCGCGTCGCCGAAGCCGTAGAGCGAGTTCAGAACCAAATCGTTGTCGGCAAAGAGTTCATGCAGGCCGGAGACTATGCCCAGCGTGGGGCGCGGCTGCAAGTCCCGGTAATTGGCGCGGTCGTAGGCATTGGCTTCATCGAAAGACACCGTATCTTGCAGGCCGCGTTCGGCTATCAGTTTGCGGCCGGCTTCAACATTGATCGTGCTGTAATCGCGCAGGCGCACGGAATCGGGCAGCGCGTCGGCGGTCAGCGCGTCCAGCACATATCTGCCGTGGCCGGAAGCGATGTCGAGGACGTGCAGCGGTTTGCCCGCTTCGCGCAGTTTGGAAAAGGCTACCTGAATCGCTTTGGCTATATTGGTTTTGCGTTGGCGGATGCCGCGCCAGCCTATGGCGTTAAGATAGTGTTTGTCCACCGCTTCGCCAAAGGCATTGCTGCCCTGCGGTTGGTTGCGATAGACGTAATCCAGCGTGCTGCCGGAATCGAAGCCGGTTTCCTTGCCGATTTTCAAGCCTTCGCTCCAACGCGCGCCGAGGCTGAGGGCGGCGCGGTAAACTGCCCAGAATGCGCCGCGCGGCGACCAAACGGGCAAAGGAGTGGCCAGTTCGTCGGCTTCGCGGCGGCTGTCGCCGTGCAGGTGTTCTTGGGTCAGATCGACCGGCAGGGGCGGGTTGTTGAAACGCTGGCGGATAAAGCGGCGCATTTCGACAAACGCCGTTTCGCGGTTTTGCTCGCCCAAGGTGTCGTGATAGAAGCCGGGCAGGATATGGCGTTCTTTGATGCGGCTGCCCAAGCGGTTGTAGAAATCGTGTTGCGGCTTGTGATGGACCACCCAGTCGCTGCCGGAAATCAGAAGCTGCACGGGCGTGGTAATGGCCTGCGCGTCGGCCACCACGCGTTCGGCGGCTTCGTACAGCCCCAAAAGGATGCGCACGGAAATGGCGCGGGTAATCAGCGGGTCTTGGTTGAAACTGGTTTGGCGTTCTTTATTGTGGGTCAGGTAGTG
>JAUMUU010000083.1 GCA_030530545.1 Neisseria sp.
TCCTCGACGAAGCCACCAACCAGCTCGACGGCGAATCCGCATTGACGCTGATGCAGGTTCTCAAACAAAACCTTCCCGACACCCTCCTTATCGGCATCAGCCACCAGCCCGAAATCCAAGCCCTGTTCGGGCGGCGGCTGGATTTGGCCAGACAAATCGGGCAGCCGTCCGCTTAAAACCTCCAATCCAGTTTCAGGCTGAGCGTGCGCGGTTGGCCGTAAAAATTATTCATGCCGCGCGTGCGGTTGGCATTGTTTTCAAAATAAGTCCTGTCAGTAAGATTAGTCCCTATCAGATTGAGTTTGACGTGCGGGCCCATTTCGTATTGCACAAAGCCGTCCACCAGGCCGTAGCCGCCCTGTTTGACATTGTAGAGGCTTTTGGTTTTACTTTGCGCCGACACGCCGCCGCCTATGGTCAGCCCGGTGCGGGGGATGCGGTAGGAAGTCCCCAGCCGGAACATCTGCACGGGGGTATGGTTGCTGAAATTAAAGGCATCATCGGCATGTTTGGTGTTGGCAATTTGCAGGGCGTTCACTTCGTCCGCGTTTTTATATCTGCTTTTGTTGTACGTATAGCCCGCAAAGATTTTCCAGTCGTCGGTTATTTCGCCCGCCAGCTCAAACTCAAAACCCTTGCTGCGGACGCGCCCGGCCGGCCGGGCTATAGTCTGCCACTGCCCCTGGCCGTTTTCATTGCGGACATAGCCGAAATCGACAATGGTGCGGTTTTTCTGGTCCAGAACAAAAATTGCCAGCGAGCTGTTTAAGCGGCCTTCAAAGAAACTGCCCTTCCAGCCGATTTCGTAATTCGTGCCGATAAGCGGCGGCAGAAGCTGTTTGCTACTGACATCTACTTCGTCCTGCTGCTTGAAGATTTTGGTGTAACTGGTGTAGAGGTTTTGCTGCGGGGTGAGGTCGTAGGTGATACCGGCGTAGGGGGTGAACTTATGCCCCTTCATACGGGCGGTGTAGTGGTCGTCATCGGCATCCAGCGAAGACTGGTTTTGAAAGGACGAGGCCGGATCACCGTTGAGCACACTCATATTTTTGGACTGCGAGGCCTTATAGCGGGTGAAGTGCATACCGCCCAACAGATGCAGCCTGTCCGTGGCGTTAAAGCGCGTGCTGACCGTAAGGGCGTGGGTTTCATTTTTATTGACGTAACGCGAATAATTGTAGGCGGCCTTGGCCTTTGAAGGGTCGGACTGCCCCGCCGCCGCCGTTGTGGCATTTTCGCAGCCCCTGCGCCTAATCCAAACATTGCCCTTATCGTCATATTTATCCCAATCCGGTTCGGCCAGCTCGTTGCCCTTCATGGCCGTCGGGGATATTTCAAAAGGGACGGACTCGCACATGCCTGCGCCGGGGTTGGAAGTTTTGACGCGGTAGTTGCGGTCGAAGATTTCCAAATAATCCGATTCTATATCTTCGTTGTTGTAGGTGTAACCAGTGTAGAAATCATGACTGCGGCCGAAAAGCGCGTATTGGCCGGAAAAATCCAACTTGAAGCCGTATTGAACGTCTTTCTTGTTGTGCCGCATGGTGCTGGCATTAAATGCTATGTGGTCGGTATTGCGTTTCCCTTTGGCCTGGTTGTAGTTGAACATGGAATAGGCGTAGCTGTAATCTACTATGCCCCGGTTGGACAACTCTTCGGCTATGTAGGTGTCTTCGTCATACCAGGCCCAAGGGTTTGCGTCCAGGGCTTTGGCTCTGGCGGCTTCATAGGCATTGCGGTCAAATTCCGTGGCGCGGTATTGCGTCTTGGCCTGTTGGTAGGTTTCCCTGTCCTTGCGCTCTTCTTCGGCCAAAATCTGCCTGACTTCGTTATCGGGCGTATCGTAGGGGATAACAGTGCCGTTGGGCAGGATGGCGCCGGTGGCAGGGCTGCCCGCTATACCGGCCGTATGTTCGTTGCGTATAAAAAATTGGCCGACTTTGGCATCCGAACGGTTTTTGGTATAGGAGGCTTCGGCATTAAGCCGCCAACCGTTGTCGAAAGTATATTTGAAGCCGGTGAACAGATTGGTTTTGTCGGCACGCAGCCGCGACCAGTCCATGCCGAAGTAAGTGTTGCGTGGCAATGAAACGGGATTGTTGCAGTTGTTTTCAAAAGTACTGTACGCCTTGGGGTTTTCGCACGGCAGCATGATGCCGGCAAAATCGGGGATTTCTGTGCTTTTCTGGTGCATGCCGCCCATAGTGAAGACACCGTTGCCGCCTATGTCGGCTTCCAATATGCCATAGAGCATATTCTTTTTGCCCCACACCTTGTCTTTGAAGGATTTGTGGTCGTCATGCACGCCGACCAGCCGCCCGCGCACGCCGTGTTCCCTGCTTAAACTGCCCGAAACGTCCAGCATCAGGCGTTTGCTGCCGCGTTGGTCTACGGTGATTTCGCCCGTGTGGCGGAATGCCGAAGTCGGGCGTTTGCGTATAAGGTTAATCGTGCCGCCGGGTTCGGAATTGGACTGGGTGAGGCCGGTCGCGCCGCGCACAACTTCAATATGGTCGTAAACGGCCAAATCGGTACTCGGCGAAACGTCTATTTTGGCGGTGTAGCCCGAGCGTCCGGCCACATTGGACGTAATGCCGTCTTCACCGATTTGATCCACATAAAAACCGCGCGATAAAAAGCGGGTTTGCAGACCCGAATCGCGCACCACGTTTACGCCCGTGCTGTTTTTCATGGCATCTTCAAGGGTGTGGACGGCTTTATCGTCCAACTGTTGGCGGGTGATGACGCTGACCGACTGCGGGGTGTCCTTGCCCGAAATCCTAAGCCCGGTGGCGGTGGACATGCTGTCTATGGTGTAGGACTTGCTTTGTTCGGTTTTGTCGTTACGCCGTTTGCCGGTAACGGTTACACTTTCGAGCTGCCCGACTTCGTCTGCGGCCTGCACATCCGCATCGGCGGCATAAACCTGCTGATAACAGGCGAAAAATACAAGTGGGATGATTTTTTGCTTCAAGTTGGGTGTCATTGTTTACTCCAAATGTAAAAATTGTTAATTTTTAGCCTATCAATTACAAATGATTAAGATTTTTATTTAATGAATTGGATTCTAATGTATGTTTTTGTAAATTTGAAGGGCGGAAGCATTCCGGCCGGCTTTGTTAAACTTAAGCACTTGAAATTTCGTTAATTTGAAAACAGGCAATAATCGGGCGCACCAAAACCGCAAACCGCCTGAAAATGCCGTAAAATCCCGCAAATCCAACCTATTCCCGAAAGGAATGCCCATGTCCTTCCACAACCACGGACACAACCATGCCCACGCCCACAGCACCAATACCCATATCCTGCGCGTGTCGCTGGCGGTGATAGGCGGCTTCATGCTGGTGGAAGCGGCGGCGGGCTGGCTGGGCGGCAGCCTCGCGCTGTTGTCGGACGCGGGGCATATGTTTTCCGATGCCGCCTCGCTCGCCCTTGCGCTTTTCGCCTTCAAATGGGCGGAAAAGGCCGCCAATTCGCAGAAAAGCTACGGCTATCAGCGGGTGGAAATCCTCGCCGCCGCGCTCAACGGGCTGACGCTGGTGGTGATGGCGGCGTGGATTGTCATCGAAGCAGTCGTCCGCGCCTTCAAACCCGTGCCGGTGGCGGGCGGCACTATGCTGACGGTGGCATCGCTGGGGCTGTTGGCGAACCTGTTTGTGGCGTGGTATATGCTGCGCGGCGAAAAGGACAATCTGAACATGCGCGGCGCGTTTTTGCACGTTGTCGGCGATTTGCTCGGCTCTGTTGCCGCAGTGGCGGCCGGGCTGCTGATTCAGCTTTACGGCTGGAATTGGGCGGATTTGGCGGCCAGCGCGGCGGTGGCGGTGCTGATAGGCAAAAGCGGCTGGGGCGTGCTGGCAGGCAGCCTGCACATTTTGATGGAAGGCGCGCCCAAAGGCACGGATTTGGTAAAAATTGCCGAAGATATTCAGAAAATCAATGGCATATTGGGCGTACACGATTTGCACGCCTGGACGATTACCAGTAAAAAACACGCCATGTCCTGCCACATCATCGTACACGGCGGCTTAACCGTGGCGGAAGCGGACGCGCTGGCCAAACAGGTGCAGGCGGCGGTGCGGGCGCACGGCATAGGCCACACCACGGTGCAGGCCGAACCGGCAGACAGCGGCGCGGCGTGCGGCCAGGCGTGCGAACAAAGCCCGCAAGAATGCGGGCATACGCACGGACACGCACATTAGCGTTTTCAGGCAGCCCGGAAGACATCATTCGGGCTTGAAATCCCCAAAAAAAGCAGCCTGCACATGAACCCGCCCCCGTTTCCCTGCTTGGCCGAACACGGCCGCACCGCCGTTGCCCAAATCGCCGCCTTATCCGCAACAGACGGCGAGCCTTGTAGGTCGGGTATTTATGCCCGACAATTTCCCTATGATTAGAAGCGGTATTTCACGCCCACCACATCTTCAAGGCGGCATAGTGAATTAACAAAAACCAGTACGGCGTTGCCTAGCCTTATAAAAAACCGCCTGAAAGCATCCATTTGCGTTCAGACGGTTTTTTCAAATTTACACCCCCTTGCCCGCCGCCCAAACCAAATCGCAAATACCGTCATTGGGTGCAAAAGCGGTAGGCGCGGCCGTCAAAATACGGCGCAATCCGGGCTGGTCTCCCGCATCGCAGGCGGCCGACAATTGCGCCAGCAAAATTTCCAACTGCGGCCAGGGCAGCATGGTTTCGCTGGCGGTTAAAATACGCGGGTGGCCGGTAGGGGCGGCGTTGTCGCCGATAATCAGTTCTTCATACAGTTTTTCGCCCGGGCGCAGGCCGGTGATGCGGATTTCTATGTCGCCCCCGGGATGGGCCGCGTCTTTTACGTCCAAGCCGCTCAACCTAATCATCTGCCGCGCCAAATCTATGATTTTCACCGATTCGCCCATGTCCAATACGAATACATCGCCGCCCTTGCCCATCGCGCCCGCCTGTATCACCAGTTGGGCGGCTTCGGGGATGGTCATGAAGTAGCGGGTGATGTCGGGATGGGTGAGTGTAACCGGGCCGCCGGCGGCAATTTGGCGTTCGAAGGCGGGAACGACCGAACCGGACGAACCCAATACGTTGCCGAAACGCACCATGCAGAAGCGCGTTCGGCAGCCCGTTTCCGCCGCCAAAGCCTGCAAAATAAGTTCGGCCATGCGTTTGCTCGCGCCCATGGTGTTGGTGGGGCGCACGGCCTTGTCGGTGGAAATCAGCACAAAGGTCGCCACGCCGCATTCCTGTGCCGCCCGGGCGCAGGCCAGCGTGCCGAAAACGTTGTTGCGTATGCCTTCTATGGTGTTGAGTGCGACCAGGGGGACATGCTTATAAGCGGCGGCGTGATATATCGTTTCCACGCCGAAAGCCCGCATGACGCTTTTCAGACGGCCTTGGTCCTGCACCGAACCCAAAAGCGGCAAAATTTCCACACGGCCGCCCAGCCTTTGCACCGACTCGCGCAATTCCCTTTCTATGGCATAAAGCGCGTATTCCGACAACTCAAACAACACCAGCCTGGCCGGATTACGCCCGACAATCTGGCGGCACAATTCCGAACCTATAGAACCGCCCGCACCCGTTACCATCACCGTTTTGCCTTCGATGTCGCGCGCCATCAGTTCCGCCATAGGCTCTACCGGCTCGCGCCCCAACAAATCGGCCACCGAAATTTTCTTCAACACCCCGATATGGATACGGCCGTCCACCAAATCCCTCATACCCGGGATGGCCAGCACCTCGCAGGGATAAGCCTCAAGCGCGTGCAGGATTTCCCGCCGCCTTTCCGCCCCCGCGCTGGGCATGGCCAACAAAATCTTCTTCACCCCGTAGCGGGCGATCAGGCGGGACGTTTCGGCTGGCGCGAACACCGGCAAATCCCCGACTATAGAATGCTGCAGGCGCGGATTATCGTCCACGAAGGCCACGGCGCGGTATTCGTTCACCTGCTTCATCGCCTCAATCAACTGCCGCCCCGACTGCCCCGCGCCATACACAATAACGGGCGCGGCCATATTGCGCTCGCTGCGTTCGGCCAACACCAGCCGCAGCAGCAGGCGCGACCCCGCAATCAGCACCACCATCAAAAAAAAGAACACCACCGGCAAAGCCAGCCGCAACTGCTTCTCAAACAACAACACACTGAAAAAAAACACCAGCATGGAGACAAAACTGCCGAACAGCGCGACCGCCAAAATCCTAAGGCTGATATAGCGCGTAACGGCGCGGTACAGCCCCAGCCGCACAAACAGCAACACCGTAAACACCGTCGTGGCCGCCAAAGCCTGCCAGTTGGCGGGGTCGGACCATTCCTTGTCATAATCGGCCTTCAAACTTTGCGTAAACCAAAAGGCACAAAAAATCAACACCGTATCATGAATAACAAACAAAAACTTTTTAGTACGGCGCGGCAGGGCGAGCAGGGTTTCGAGATTCATCAAAACTTTCCCAAAAATTGAACCCCCGCCCAGGGGGAAACGGACGATTCAAAATAAGCCGGTTTGGGCGCGGAAAATGCCGGATTCAAGGCAAAAAGCGCAGCAGGTTCGGATGGGTCGGGCGGGGCGTGATTATATAGCGGAAACACCGACAAACCGATACGGGCCGGCAGGCCGCCTCATCATAAGCCCGGGATAAAAACAACAGCCATCAAACCTCCGCCTGCGCCAACACGGCTTCAATATTTTGTTTGCAAAACGCAATTTCCTCGTCCGTCAGGGTAGGATGCACCAAAAACATCAAACCGGTTGCGCCCAATTCGACCGCATTTCCCAACCTTTCCACTGGCCGCCACGGCGTATCGTCAAAAGCCTTTTCCAAATACACCTCGGAACAACTCCCCTGATAACAAGGCACCTTGCGCGCGTTCAACTCGCCTACGATGCGGTCGCGCGTCCAGCCCTCCTTCAAAAATCCGGGCCTGATAAAAGCATAAAACTTATATTGCGCGTGGATAATATAATCGGGAATTTCAACCAGGCGGATACTTTTGAATTTGCCCAGGCTTTCGGCAAGCGCGGCGGCGTTCCCCTGGCGGCGCGCCGTCCATTCCGGCATACGCTTGAGCTGGATGCGGCCTATGGCGGCCTGCATTTCCAACATACGCCAATTCGTACCGAAACTCTCGTGCAGCCAGCGGAAGCCGGGCGCGTGTTCGCGGCGGTACACGGCATCGTAGCTTTTGCCGTGGTCTTTGTAGGCCCACATCTTTTCCCACAAAGCCTTATCATTGGTCGTTACCATGCCGCCTTCGCCGCCTGTGGTCATAATTTTATCTTGGCAGAAGGACCACGCGCCTATGTGGCCTATGCCGCCTACCGACTTGCCCCTGTATTTCGCACCGTGCGCCTGGGCGCAGTCCTCTATAACCCAAAGGTCATATTCTTCCGCCAAAGCCATAATACCGTCCATTTCGGCGGGCATACCGGCAAGGTGGACGACAATAATGGCTTTGGTATCGGGTGTCAGCACGGCCCTGACCGTTTCGGCGGTAATATTCTGGCTGTTCAAATCCACATCCGCAAACACAGGATTAGCCCCCGCATTGACAATACAAGAGGCGGAAGCAATAAAAGTGCGCGGGGTAACGACAACATCATCACCCGCGCCTATGCCCAAGGCTTGAAGCGCGACATCCAAAGCCAGCGTGCCGTTGGCGAGGGCGACGGCATATCGCGTACCGGCGAAGGCGGCAAATTCCTTTTCAAATTCGCGGCATTCCGTACCCGTCCAATAATTGACTTTGTTGGACAAAAGAACGCGGGAAACGGCATCGGCTTCTTCCCGGGTGAAGCAGGGCCAGGGGGAAAGGGCGGTATTGAGCATAGTGGGCTTTAAGCGGACAACAAAACGGCAGATTGTAGCCTTTAGGGCGGGCGGTTTGAATACGGCGGCGGATTTATTTTCCTTCCGGCTGCATCATACCGCCTGGCCGGCTCAAAACCCGGGCAAGGCTGAGCGACCATGCGGGCAGGTTTACAGCATGGTTCAGGCCATAGCCTAGGGGAACATCCTGCCGGATACGGAAACCCGAGGGCAGCGTCTTCCAATAAGTTGCCTGAAAGGGGGACAAACGTTCGGGGCGGCAGCCCGCCAATTCCTCATGTGCGGACAAAAAACGCGTCAAAACATCTTCGGCGGCACAGCAAAATTCCAACAACTCGGAACGCCCCTTGCCCTTATCGGCAAACCAACAATCATAAAATCCGTCCCAATCGGCCGCAAAAACCCTTTCCCACAAAAGCCCGCCGCTGCCGGTGAGGCGGTAAAACCCGTCAGCCAGGACAATCAGCCCGCACCCGCACAATCCGTCCAAGGCCTGCTGCCTTTGCGCTTTGGACAGGGGCGGCAATTCGCCCGGCGTGTTAAACAACATCTCCCAGTCATCATGAAAAAAATCAGCCGGACGCGTCGGCAGCAGCCACAGCGCGTCCAAAACAAAATATTCGGCGGCAGTCATAAAG
>JAUMUU010000084.1 GCA_030530545.1 Neisseria sp.
TGGTTGGCGATTTCCTTGCCGTGGGTTTCCAGATAGTCGTCGCCGTAGTCTTTGCGGGCGAAGTAGTCGAAATAGGTTAAAAATTCCACCGTCGCCACCGCACCGGCAAACTGCGCACTGATGGCGAACACGAGGTTGATAAACGAACCGCAAAACGAGGCCAAATGCTGCGGCGCTTTGGATTCGCCGCCGAGCTTGGTCAGGCCGTCGAGCAGGAAGGGATAGAGCGTAACCGACACGCAATAAGGCTTGAGGCTGGTTTCGTCATGCACATAAATCTCGTGCGCTTCGATTTGGCGGATGTATTCGTCGGCGACGGATTGGTCGAAAATCTCGGCGATTTTGCGCGACACTTGGGCGCGGTTGATCTGCACGAAAAAGTCTTTCATGATTTCCGCTTCCATCGTGGCGATGTTTTTCTGGGTAACGTTGGCATTGGCGTCCATTTTCGAGCCGTCCGCCGCGTTTTGCGCGCTGATGTAGTCGTGCATGAATTGCAGTTTGCCGTTTAACTGTTCGGGATGCAGCCGAATCATGTTAAGTCCTCCTGAAGTGTGAATCATCAAAAATGCCGTCTCAAATGTTTTCAGACGACCTCGAAACTTTTTTAAAACATCAAAACGTCGTCTGAAAACCTATCTGATGCCGCAGCCGCCGTGCCCTTCTCCGACCTCCAGCTGTCCCTCTTCCGCAGTCATGTTTTCGGGACAGGCGACGATTCTGTACATCTCGCATTTCCAGCGTCTGTTTTCGGGAACATTGCCCTTTACCGTTTCAAAAGGGATTTTTTCTTCCCCAAATCGGAACGAGATTTCGGGTGGCGGCGACATTTCGTCATTAATCCAAAACAGCCGTACATAACGCCATTCGCGCGTTTTCAGACGGCCTCCGGATTCCAAAGAAAACCGTCGCGGCACTGCCTTCCAAGGCCGTCTGAAAAGCCGCTGCTTCGCCCGTACATCGACATCATGCGTACAGCGGTTCACGATTTCCAAAGTCTGTTCCCTCGGCTCGACGGCGGCGGAAACCGCCACAGGCAGGATACATACCGGCAAGACCGCCCAAATCCGTTTCATCATCGTATCGTTTCCTAAAACGTCGTCTGAAAAATCCCGGCCTGAGTTTGCGCCAAAGCAACTGGTATCACTTTGGGCGCGGGCTTGTCTTTGACAAACAGGCGGTTCAACACTTCGCCCGTACGCAAATCGATAAATTTCTGATTGGTTGTCGGGCTGTCCAGGCCGCCCAGCTCCATCTGCCAGCGGCCGGTTTTCAGATAAGTCAGATAAGGCAGGATGCCGCCCGCCGCCTCTGCCAATTCCTCCCTTTCCAAACCCGTGTACAGACAGGCTTTCAAACCCGCCTGCGTAACGATGGCCAGCATTTCCTGCAATTCTTGCGGCTGCCATTCGCCGCCCATAAACAGCACGCAGCTAATCAGTCCGCGATAGCGTTTCAGACGGCTTCGCAAATAATCCCCGGTCAGTTCCGTGCCGATGCCCTCTTTCCACGCATCGGCACTGTGGCAGCCCTTGCAGCGCAACGGGCAGCCGGAAAACAGAAACGCCAGCGATACCTCGCCCGGCACTTCCTGCCAGACGATTTGCTCGATTGTGAATTTCAGCCTGTTCATGCCAAAAGCCTAAAATACTATATATAGTATAAAATTATTTTTAACGCTACTATATCTAGTATTCTAACGGGAGGATTTACAGACTGCAACAATAGTTTGCACAAATTTCATCAAAATTTCCCTAATGGTTGAAGCCCCGCCCTTCGGGGCGGTAGAATTTGGGATTGTTTGACAGGGGCGCAACCCCTTCCAAATCAGGGCGGCACACAAAGCCGCGCCTTATGTGCGGCCCTGCGTGTTGAAACATAATTTGCTAATTTTAATTACCAAATGATTTTCGGGTAAAATCACCCCCTGCCCCGGCCCCGAAATCCGCCAACCGACTTGATTTTCAAGGCGGGCTGCCCTATATAATGACGATAAGCGCGGCCGCCGTGCCGCCCGAAAAAAGGACACCCCATGAGCAAACACCACAAACTCATCATCTTAGGCTCGGGCCCGGCCGGCTACACCGCCGCCGTCTACGCCGCCCGCGCCAACCTGAACCCCGTCATCATCACCGGCCTGGAACAGGGCGGCCAACTGATGACCACCACCGAAGTGGACAACTGGCCTGCAGATGCCGGCGGCGTGCAAGGCCCGGAGCTGATGGCGCGCTTCCTTGCCCATGCCGAACGCTTCGGCACGGAAATCGTCTTCGACCACATCCACACCGCCCAACTGCGGCAACGCCCGTTCAAACTCATAGGCGACGCGGGCGAATACACCTGCGACGCGCTGATTGTGGCCACGGGCGCATCGGCCAAATACCTGGGACTGCCGAGCGAAGAAACCTTTGCGGGCAAGGGCGTGTCCGCCTGCGCCACCTGCGACGGCTTTTTCTACAAAAAACAAGACGTGGCCGTGGTCGGCGGCGGCAACACCGCCGTGGAAGAGGCACTCTACCTGGCCAACATCGCCAACACCGTAACCCTGATACACCGCCGCGACAGCTTCCGCGCCGAAAAAATCATGGTGGACAAACTCATGCGCCGGGTGGAAGAAGGCAAAATCATCCTGAAAACCCAAGCCGTATTGGAAGAAATATTGGGCGATGACGGCGGCGTGAACGGCGCGCGGCTGAAATTCAAAGACGGCCGCAGCGAAGACATCGCCGTGCAGGGCGTATTCATCGCCATAGGCCACAAACCCAACACCGACATCTTCAAAGGCCAGCTCGATATGGACGACGCGGGCTACCTGAAAACCAAGGGCGGCAGCGGCGGCGATGTCGGCGCAACCAATATAGAAGGCATTTGGGCGGCGGGCGACGTGAAAGACCACACCTACCGCCAAGCCATCACCAGCGCGGCCTCGGGCTGCCAGGCCGCACTCGATGCCGAACGCTGGCTGGACGGCCAAAACTGATTTTTCCGGCCGCAAGGTTTCGCGCGGCCTCTCCAACCATCCCGACAAAGGACTGCAAACATGATCAAACTCTTCACCAACCGAGGCGACATCGTCATAGAGCTGAACCACGAAAAAGCCCCCGTTACGGCGGCCAATTTCGAGCAATACGTCAAAGAAGGCTTCTACAACGGCACCATCTTCCACCGCGTCATCCCCAACTTCATGATTCAGGGCGGCGGCATGACCCGCGACCTGCACGAAAAAATCACCCGCGACCCCATTCAAAACGAAGCGGACAACGGCCTGAAAAACGAAAAGTACACCATCGCCATGGCGCGTACCCAAGACCCGCATTCGGCATCGGCACAGTTCTTCATCAATACCAAGGACAACGACTTCCTGGACCACACCGCCCCCAACCTGCACGGCTGGGGTTATGCCGTATTCGGCAAAGTGGTCGAGGGCTTTGACGTGGTGGACGCGATAGGGCAGGTGGCGACCACCCGCAAAGGCATCTACCAAGACGTGCCGGTGGAAACCATAGTCATAGAACGGATAGAAACCGTCTGAGGCGGCGCAAGGCCGTTAGAACCCTTCAAACGGCCTGTCCCCATATGCGATAATCGCAGCCTGATTTTTACAGCCCCGCAAGGAAAAATACCATGGCAGAAGACAAAAAAGGCAAAAAGGTCAATACCGTAACCGCCGACCGCAACAGCACCCCCGAAGAAAAAAGCAAAGCCTTGGCCGCCGCGCTGGCCTATATAGAAAAGACCTACGGCAAAGGCTCGGTCATGAAAATGGACGGCAGCCACCACGAAGAGGACCTGGAAGTCATCTCCACCGGTTCGCTGGGCTTGGATTTGGCCTTGGGCGTGGGCGGGCTGCCGCGCGGGCGCATAGTCGAAATCTTCGGCCCCGAGTCGTCGGGCAAAACCACCCTGTGCCTGGAGGCCGTCGCCCAATGCCAGAAAAACGGCGGCATCTGCGCCTTTATCGATGCCGAAAACGCCTTCGACCCCGTTTACGCGCGCAAACTGGGGGTTAAGGTGGAGGAGTTGATGGTTTCCCAACCCGACACCGGCGAACAGGCCTTGGAAATCTGCGACACGCTGGTGCGTTCCGGCGGCGTGGATTTGGTGGTTATCGATTCCGTGGCCGCACTCGTGCCCAAGGCCGAAATCGAGGGCGATATGGGCGACAGCCATGTGGGCCTGCACGCGCGCCTGATGAGCCAGGCCCTGAGGAAACTCACCGGCCATATTAAGAAGGCCAATACCCTGGTCATCTTCATCAATCAAATCCGCATGAAGATAGGCGTGATTTACGGCAGCCCCGAAACCACCACCGGCGGCAATGCCTTGAAATTCTATTCATCCGTCCGTTTGGATATACGCGGCGGCACGCAGGTGAAAAAAGGCGATGAAATCCTAGGCCGCGAAACCCGCGTCAAGGTCGTCAAAAACAAGGTCGCCCCGCCCTTCCGCCAGGCCGAATTCGATATCTTGTTCGGCGAGGGCATCAGCTACGAGGGCGAGTTGTTGGACATAGGCGTGCATTACAAAATCGTAGAACGCTCCGGCGCATGGTACAGCTACGAGGGCACGCGCATAGGCCAGGGCCGCGACAACGCCCGCGTGTGGCTCAAAGAAAACCCCGAAACCGCCCAGGAAATCGACCGGAAAATCCGCCAAAAGGCCGGTACGGCCCCTCTGATTACCGAAGGTTCGTTTGACGAAACCGACGGCGAAGAACCCGAAGAGTAACCCCGCGCCCGGGCCGTCTGAAAATTTTCAGACGGCCTGTTTTCGTTTCCGCCGCAATTTCGCAGGCAAAAAAACGGCAATAAGGAACAAAAATGGGCAACAACATCAGCGTGCTGATTTTGGCCAAAAACGAAGCAAAAAACATCCGCGAATGCATAGCAAGCTGCACCTTTGCCGCCGAGGTCGTCGTCATAGACGACTTTAGCAGCGACCGGACCGCCCAAATCGCGGCCGAATGCGGCGCGCGGGTGGTGCAAAGGGCCATGAAGGGCGACTGGGGCGGCCAGCAAACCTTCGCCATAAGCCAGGCGGCCTGCCCGTGGATATTCTTCATAGACGCAGACGAACGCTGCACCCCGCAACTGTGCGCCGAAATCCAAAACGCCGCCCAAGGCCCTGCCGACTGCGGATACTGGGTAAAGCGCATCAACCACTTCCAACAACGCATCGTCCGCCACGGCCCCTTAAGCCCCGACTGGGTATGCCGCCTGATGCCGCGCGAGGGCAGCAGGGTCGAAGGGCTGGTCCACCCGAAAATCATACACGGGCGCAAAGACAAAAAACTGCGCGCGCCCATGCTGCACTACACCTACGCAACCTGGGAGCAGTATTTGGACAAAATGAACAAATACTCCACCCTGTCGGCGGAAAAATACCTGCACCAGGGCAGGCGCGCCCGCACCCTCCCCGACATCGTCCTGCGCCCCCTGTTCGCCTTCATCAAAATGTACTTCTTAAAACTGGGCTTCCTGGACGGCATCTTGGGCTACATACTGGCCAAAAACTACGCCGCCTACACCATGAACAAATACGTCAAACTCAAATACCTCACGCCCCCAAAGACAGGAGCAAGCCATGAACCTGACTGAAACCCAAATCAGCAGCGAGCCGATTTTTGACGGCACCTTCGTAACCATAGCCCGCGACACCGTGCGCCTGCCCAACGGCAACCAAGGCAGCCGCATCATCATCCGCCACCCCGGCGCGGCCTGCGTATTGGCGGTAACACCCGATGACGAAGTCGTATTCGTGCGCCAATGGCGTTACGCCACCGGAGGCCCCCTGCTCGAACTGCCGGCCGGCAAACTGGACGAGGGCGAAGACCCGGCCGCCTGCGCCCTGCGCGAACTGGCCGAAGAAACCCCCTACAGTGCCGAGCGGGTCGAACTGGCCGCCACCTTCTACACCGCGCCCGGTTTCTGCAACGAAAAAATGTACCTTTATTTCGCCGTCAATGTCAGCAAAACCAGCACCCTGCAGCCCGACAAAGACGAATTTGTCGAAACCGTGCTGCTGAACCGCGAACAAATACGGCAGGCCCTGGCCCAAAACCAAATCCAAGACGGCAAAACACTGATAGGCCTGCAACACTGGCTGTTGGCGCAAGCCGCCTGAAAACCGGTTTGCGGCAATTGAAAAACCGCCCCCTGCGGCGGTAAAATCACATCCGGCCAAAACACAAACCGACAAGGGACACAACATGGACTACATCAAAGCACGCCTCAACATGGTCGAACAACAAATCCGGCCTTGGGACGTATTGGATTTCGACGTATTGGACGCGCTGGGCGAAATCCCGCGCGAGGCCTTCGTGGCCGCCGACCAGCGCGACTACGCCTACACCGACGCCCCCCTGCCCCTGCCCAACGGCGGCACCATGCTGGAGGCCAAAATCGTCGCCAGGCTGGTGCAGGGTTTGGCCTTGAAAAAAACAGACAAAGTATTGGAAATCGGCACAGGCTCGGGCTATGCCACCGCCCTGCTGGCACGGCTGGCGGGCGAAGTGGTTACACTGGACACGGACGGCGCACAGCAAAAACGCGCCCAAACCGTATTGGAAGGCCTGAACTACAACAACATCGCCTACCAAACCGCAGACGGCTTTGCCACACGCAACACCGCCGCGCCCTTCGATGCCGTCTATGTGGGCGGCGGCATACCCTTCATCCCCGAAACCCTGAAAGAACAACTGGCCCCCGGCGGGCGGCTGGTCGCCGTCGTAGGCGGCGCACCCGTGCAACGCGCCAAACTCATCACCCGCCTTTCCGACACCGAATTTACCGAAAAAACCCTGTTCGACACCCTCATCCCCTGCCTGCACAGCCCCGCGCTGCACCCGGCATCCAAATTCGACTTCTAACCCCGCCCGCCAAAAAACAGGGCCGCCCGAAACAAAACACCGTCCGGGCAGCCCTGCCCCATGGGGGCGGATAAGCGGCTTCAAGGATTCGTATGCCTGTCCAACGACATAGACAAAGGCAGCGCAACCACGGCCGTAAGCGCGTCCATCACCAAAGTAACGGGGGTAAGGAGAATCTTGCCCACCAGACCCGCGCCATTGACACTGGTCTTACTGACCTCGGACTGCAAAACAACCTGAATGGGCGTTTCAAAACGATAATCATATTTGGCATTTTTGGGGACGGCATAAAACTTCCCGTCAAAAGCCAGACACTGGCCGTAGAGCCTGTCCTTATCCTTGCGGGGGGTAAAGCCCGCCTTTTCCAATACCGCCCGTTCATCGGGCGTATCCGTTTGGTAAAGCAGGCAGAACTCACTATAAAAATCCTGCCTGCCCTTAAGCCTAACCACCATCCTGCCCGTCTCATTACCCTTGCTGTCGCCTATAGCGAAGGGCTTTTTAAAGCCCATGCCCGTATTCAGCAAAGCCTTGGGATGATGGGCGGAGGCCGCATCCAGCACATACCAATACTTATCGCCCATCATCACCAGGCTGTCCACGGCCAACTGGCTGTTCTTCTCGCGCACCACGCCGAAGGCGCGGATTTGGTCGCTGCCCGCATCACGGAGCACGGTTTCCGTATGCGTAACCGGGTCTTCATTCCATATCAATTTGGTAAAACAGCCGGATAAGGCCAACACGGCCGCCAGTGCCGCGCCGCTGCGGCACAAGGTTGAAACATTTTTCCACATCACAAAACTCCTCCCAACTCAATAACGGCCGCCGCCCAACAACAAGGCAGGCAGCATCAATACCCCGCCCGCCGCGTCCAAGGCCAGCGTAACGGGGGTGAAGAGAAGATTCCTCACCAGGTTTTCGGCATTCACACTGGTTTTGCTTTCCTTGGTCATCAGCCGGACGGGGACGGGGCTTTCAAAGCGGTAATCCCGTTTGGCCTGTTGCGGTTTGGCGTAAAAACTTCCCGCAATATCAAAACACTGTATGTATTCTTTGCCTTCTTCCTGCCCTGCTTTCCGGCGTTTGAAGCCCAGTTGCTCCAGCTTGGCCGCCTCTTGCGGCTGTTCTGGGGTGTATTTCAGGCAAAACGAGCTGCGGAAACGCTGGTTAGGCTCTATATACACGGACAATTCGCCTTCCCCCCCGGTTTCCCCCTTGTTGATGGCATAACGTTGCGGCAGACCCGCGTTGAGCACTGCGGCGGTTTTTTGGGACGAATCCAAATCGACCACATACCAATATTTGTCGCCCATCATCACCAGGCTGCCCACCGCCAACTGACTGTTCTTGTCGCGCACCACGCCGAAGGCGCGGACCTGGTCGCTGCCGATTTCGCGGGATATGGTTTCCGTATTGGATGCGGGAAACATGCCCCAAAGCATGGCGGTACAGGCATTCAGGGCCAAGGCCGCCAAAGCGGGGAGGGCGAAGCCCGAAAATTGCCGAGTTTTTTTCCACATGGTGTTTTCCTTTCCGATTTGGGGATTATTGTATGGCGGATGTTTCGACATACAGGG
>JAUMUU010000085.1 GCA_030530545.1 Neisseria sp.
ACGACATGGTGCTCAACGGCTGGGAAATCGGCGGCGGCTCTATCCGTATCCACCGCGCGGACATTCAGGAAAAGGTGTTTGCCGCGCTGAAAATCACGCCCGAAGAGCAGCAGAACAAATTCGGCTTCCTGCTGGACAACCTGAAATTCGGCGCACCCCCGCACGGCGGTTTGGCCTTCGGCCTGGACAGGCTGGTTACGCTGATGACGGGCGCGGAATCCATACGCGACGTGATTGCCTTCCCGAAAACGCAACGCGCCCAATGCCTGCTCACCAACGCGCCCAATCATGTGGACGACAAGCAGTTGCGCGAACTGGGCCTGCGCCTGCGGCAGAAGGCGGCGGAAAATAAGGAAGTTTGATTTTATCGTGTGAAAACGGGCGGTTTGAAAGTGAATTTTCAAACTGCCTAAAAAATACTGTGAAGAAAAGCAAAACACTGGGACAAGTCCTTACCCCGCCCTGGATAGTGCGCGAAATTTTGGATGCCGCAGATTATGCGGGCAAGGGTATTTTGCGCCGTTACGCCTTAGAACCCTCCTGCGGGGACGGGGCGTTTTTGTGCGAAATGGCGGCGCGTTATATTGCGGCGGCCGAAGATGCGGGGCAGCCCTCCATCCAAACGGCTGCCGAGTTGGGCGAATATCTGGTCGGTATAGAATTGGATATTGCCGCCCATAGGGACTGTCTTGCCAATTTAAACCGCCTTGCCACCGATAAACTTGGCCATGCGGTAAACTGGCGCGTTTGCCGGCAGAACACGCTGGATGTGTACCGCCAATACGCCGGGCGGTTTGACTGGATTTTGGGCAACCCGCCCTATATCCGCCTGCATAATTTGGACGAAGCCGTGCGCGAACGTTTGAAGCGGGAATTTCGTTTTACGGTCGGTACGACCGATATGTATCTCGCTTTTTTTGAAATGGCGTTTTTGATGTTGTCCGATGTCGGCAAGCTGGGCTTTATCACGCCCAACAGTTTTTTGCACAATACGTCCTACCGCGCCTTCCGCCGGTTTTTGCAGCAGCAGGGCAAGCTGGCCGCGCTATACGATTTGAAGTCGCACAAGGTTTTTGACGGTTATTCCGCCTATACCGCCATCAGTGTGTTCGACCAGGCGCACGCGCAACCCGATTTTGTTTATAAGGAACTGGTTTCGGGTGGTTTTTGCGAACTCAACCGCATCTGTTTCGACAGTTTGGACAATAAAAAATGGGTGTTTTCCAGTGAAGAAAACAGCCGTTTCCTCGCCCAAATGCGCGAACGGCCGCACAGTACCATGCGGGATTTTTTCCATGTGCAATATGGTTTTGCCACGCTGCGCGATAAAATTTTTATCGCCAATGCCAAATGTATGGGCAAGGGATTGTGCGAATTTAACGGTGAAACTGTGGAAGCCGCCGTTTTGCGCCCGATTGTGAAGGGGTCGCGCTATCAAGGACGGCCCGAAGACATGGAAGCCGTGCTGTTTCCCTATCATTTGGTAAACGGGCGTTACACCGCATACGGCGAAACCGAACTGCGGCAGCGGTTTCCGCTGGCTTATGCCTATCTGCTGAAACACAGGGAAGAATTGCAGAAGCGGGATTCGGACAAACACGCGCAGTGGTTTGAATTCGGGCGCAGTCAGGGCTTGCAGACATCGCACCGCGAGAAAATCGTTGTCAGTACGCTGGTAAACGGCTGTGTGCAGTTTTTCAGGCTGCCTGCAAATGTGTTGGTCTATTCGGGTATTTTCATCACGCAGAAAACGCCCCAAAGCGATTGGCGGATTGCGGAACAAGCCCTGGCTTCGCCCGAGTTCCTCCAATATGCGAGATTGACGGGCAAGGATATGTCGGGCGGCTACAAGGCTTTGTCCGGTAATCAGATTAAGCAGTTTGCCGTATCTTGGGCAGGATGATGGCGTTTATTTGAGGTAAGGCGGGCAAACGCCGGATTGTCTGCCGTTTTTAAAGAAGGAAGTGAATATGTATAAAATGTTTCAACACACAGGGCCGCACATAAGGCGCAGCCCTGTGTGCCGCCCTGATTTGGAAGGGGTTACACCCCTCCCAAACAAACCCAAATCCTACCGCCCTGAAGGGCGGGGTTTCAACCATTAAGGAAATTTTGATGAAGGCTTTGCTGCTGACCGGGATTTTGTCCCTTTTTTCCGCCGCCGCGTTTGCCGCGCCCGTGCCGTCTGAAATTTACAAACCCGCCGGTGCGCGGACGATAAAGGCCGACCGCCAGGGAGACGGCGAGTTTGAATATGAGGCCGAGTTGCCCGGCAAACGTGCTTCCGTCCCGTCTTTGGCGAAAAAGGTCATCCGCCATGCGCGCAGCCGTGGCTTCAAAGTGGTGGAGTCGGAAATCAAGCATGACGATGCCGATTTGAAATTCAAACGCGGCAATCAGGAATTGGATGTCTCGATTGAGGATAAGGGACACCGTATCGAATACAAGGCCGATTTGGATTTGGATAAAGACTAGGCCGGCTTCATTGGCAAGGCCGTCTGAAAGGTTAAACTTCCCGGAAGCGGAAACCTTTCAGACGGCCTTTCCGCCTTGTTAGATATTTCACTATATAATTGCGCGGTCAGGCGGCAGGAAAAGCGTGGCCGTCTGAAAAAAAACACCCGGGCCGTTGCGGCCAACCATAAACCGACCGGACACAGAAAAACCGCCATGAAAACCCTGACCATCACCCAGCCCGACGACATGCACCTTCACCTGCGCGACGGCGACGCACTCAAAGCCGTGCTGCCGTTCACCGCCCGCCAAATGGGGCGCGCCGTCATCATGCCCAACCTCAAACCGCCCGTTGTTTCCGTGGCCGACGCGCTGGCCTACAAAGCGCGCATCATGGCGGCCTTGCCCGAAGGCAGCACATTTCAGCCGCTGATGACCCTTTACCTCACCGACCAGGCCACCCCCGAACTCGTGCGCGAAGCCAAGGCCGCCGGCATCGCCGCCTTCAAACTCTATCCCGCCGGCGCGACCACCAATTCCGACTCGGGCGTAACCGACCTATTCAAACTGCTGCCCGTATTGCACGAAATCGCCGCACAAGATTTACGTTTTTTGGCGCACGGCGAAGTAACCGACCCCGACATAGACATTTTCGACCGCGAAGCCGCCTTCATAGAGCGCGTCATGAAGCCCGTTTTGGCGCAAGTGCCCAACCTCAAAGTCGTATTCGAACACATCACCACCGCCGAAGCCGCCCGTCTCGTATTGGAAGCGGGCGACAACGTGGCCGCCACCCTTACCCCGCAGCACCTGCTGCTCAACCGCAACGACCTGCTGGTCGGCGGCATACGCCCGCATCACTACTGCCTGCCCGTATTAAAGCGCGAAAGCCACAGGCAGGCACTCCTGGCCGCCGTAACGGGCGAAAAGGCACACAAATTCTTCTTGGGTACGGATTCCGCCCCCCACGCCCAAACCGCCAAAGAAAACGCCTGCGGCTGCGCGGGCATATTCAGCGCGGCCAACGCCATAGAACTGTACGCCGAAGCCTTCGAACAGGCGGGCGCGTTGGACAAACTCCAAGCCTTCGCCTCGCAAAACGGCGCGCGCTTCTACGGCCTGCCGTTCAACACGCGGCAAATCACACTGGTCAAACGGCCGCAACCCGTCCCCTACGGCATCCCCTACGGCGATGGCACACTGATACCCATGCGGGCGGGCGGCAGCACCGCCTGGTCCATACAATGTTTCAACACATAAGGCGCAACCCCGTGTGTCGCCCTGATTGGGAAGGGGTTACGCCCCTCCCAAACAAACCCGAATCCTACCGCCGCCAAGGGCGGCCAAAAACAAAACGGGCCGCCCGAACCAATATTCGAACGGCCTGCCCGGGCGGCTGACTTATTTCCAATAACGCCACCACGGTGCGGCATCTTCCTTCCAGGTATGCTGCAGATACGGGCTTTTGGGGAAATTCTTTTCCAACACGCGGCGCGTGTCTTCGGCCAGCTTGGCCCGCCCCATCTTCTGATACGACATTTCCATAATAGCCAAAGCCTCTTCGACAAAACGCGTATTCTGAAAACCCGTTACAATATTTTGCGCGCGGTTGGCGGCGGCCAGGTAAGCCCCGCGCTTGGCATAATAACGGGCAACCGAAATCTCATGCCCGGCCAGCGCGTCCACCAGCTTGGCCATGCGCTCCGAAGCGGGGGCGGCATATTCGCTTTGCGGGTAACGCTGCACCAATTCGGCAAAAGTCTGATAGGCCTCGCGGTTGGCCTTGGGGTCGCGGTCCGACCAGTCCTGCAAAGCCATCTTGTTCAAAAAGGACTGGTCCTCGTTAAACAAAATCAGCCCTTTCAGATACAGCACATAATCCATATTCTGATGTTGCGGATACAGCCGGCGGAAGCGTTCCACGGCCGCCAGGGCCTTTTCGCGTTCCTCGTCCTTATAATAGGCATAGGCGGTATCCAGCTGCGCCTGCTGCGCGTAACGCCCCTGCGGGAAACGCGATTCCAAAAGTTCATATAGTTTGATAGCGCGGGTATAATTGTTGCTGTTCAATTCGCCTTGCGCTTCGGCGTAAAGTTTTTCCACCGACCAGTCTTGGGTGATCTGCGCGTCCTTATCGACACTACCCATACCGGCGCAGCCGCCCAATACCGCACCCAAGGCGACAACCAAAAGAATCTTTTTCATGCAGAACCTTTACTTTGAAAATACCGCCGATTATAACGATGATTTGGATTTTCCGTCAGTCCCCGCCGCCGAAACTTGCCTAAATTTAACCGTACCCGACGAATCGGCCGGACTCAGGCTGGATGCCGCGCTGGCCAAACTGCTGCCCGACTATTCCCGTTCGCGCCTGGCCGGTTGGATTAGGGAGGGCGCGGTGTCGGTAAACGGCAATCCGGCCAAGCCCAAAGACAAGCTCATAGGCGGCGAGAAGCTGGCCGTGCATATCCGCGAAAGCAACGAAACCCTGGCCTTCACGCCCGAGGCCATGGATTTGGATATTGTTTACGAAGACGACAGCATTATCGTGTTAAACAAACCGGCGGGGCTGGTCGTCCACCCGGCGGCGGGCAATTGGTCGGGCACGCTGCTCAACGGCCTTTTGGCGCACTGCCCGGCGCTAAAAAATATCCCGCGCGCCGGCATAGTGCACCGTCTGGACAAGGATACCAGCGGGCTGATGGTCGCGGCCAAAACCCTGCCCGCGCAAAACCACCTTGTGCGGCAGTTGCAAAACCGCACCGTCAAACGCACCTACCGCGCGGTGGCAGACGGAATCGTGCCGTTTGACGGCAAAATCGAAACCCAAATCGGCCGCGACCCGCACAACCGCGTCAAAATGGCGGTGGTGAAATTCGGCGGCAAGGAAGCCGTTACCCATGTCAAGGTGTTGGAACGCTACCGCGCCCACAGTTATATAGAATGCGCGCTGGAAACCGGCCGCACCCACCAAATCCGCGTACATATGCGCGAGGCCGGGCATCCGCTGGCGGGCGACCCCGTTTACGGCAACCCGCGCCACCCTTGTTCCGATGTGGTAAAGGCCGAGGTCAGGGCTTTGGGCAGGCAGGCATTGCACGCCTACCGCCTGTGTTTCGTCCATCCGCAAAGCGGTGGGGAAATGCGGTTTGAAGCCCCGCTGCCGCAGGATATTTACCGCCTGTTGTCGGTATTGCGGCTGGAAAGCGGCTTGGATTCGTCCTTGGGCCGCGAAGGGGAATGGGCGGGAAAATTTGATGATGACGATGATGATGATTGGAACGAGGATGATTATGATGTCGAAATCATTTATGCCGGGGAATAGGTTTTTTCGGGCGGCAAAAAAAACGCAGGCCGTCTGAAAACGCCTGTCTTCCTTAGTCCTTGTGTTGTCCCCCAACACTGCCGATCAGTCCCGTCCGAAAGGGCATTATGCACACCGCCGATTCCGACCAACCCGAAGGTATCTTCCTCCGCGCCGACTGGCCCGCCCCGCCTCAGGTTCAAACCCTGATAAGCACCCGCAGGGGCGGTGTCAGCCCTCCCCCCTACCACAGTCTGAACATAGGCGCGCATGTCGGCGACCTGGCGCAACATGTGGCGCAAAACCGCGCCATCATCCGCGCCGCCCTGCCCGTTGCGCCCGCCTACCTCAACCAAGCCCACGGCAACACGGTCGTCCGCGCCGCCCCGGCCTTGGGCAGCAGCCCCCCGGATGCCGATGCCTCGGTAGACGGAAGCGGACAGGCCGCCTGCGTCGTCATGACTGCAGACTGCCTGCCCGTTTTGTTATGCGACAGGGCAGGCACGGTGGTGGCCGCCGCCCATGCCGGTTGGCGCGGGTTGGCGGGCGGCATACTGCAAAACACCCTTGCCGCCATGAACGTGCCGCCGCAAGAAATCATGGCCTATCTGGGCCCCGCCATAGGCCCGGATGCCTTCGAAGTGGGCCCCGATGTCAAAGAGGCCTTCCCCATGCCCCGGGCCGGAACTGCCTTTACCCCCATAGGCGGCGGGAAATACTTGGCCGACATTTATGCTTTGGCGCGGCTGGTGTTGGGGCAGGCGGGCGTTCGGGCCGTTTACGGCGGCACGCGCTGCACCGTTTTGGAGAGGGAAACCTTTTTTTCCTACCGCCGGGACGGCCGCACGGGACGCATGGCCAGCATTATCTGGCTGGAAAGATAAAAGAAGCCGTGCCGCCGCCCAAGGATGCGGCGGTTTGCCCTGCTGCCTTTAGGGTTAAATTATGATAATATCCGTATGTTTATTATTAAATTGCCCCAGGCGGTTTGGGATACAGCCCCGCCCCCTGCCAAACAAACCCTGCCCCCGACGGCGGGGTTTCAACCGTTAAGGAAGTTTTGATGAAGACAATCTGCCTGCCGATATTGGCCGCGCTTTTGTTAAGCGCGTGCAACAATAAAAACCCCGCTTCCTGTTCCAGCGAGGAAACCGCTTCCATGATTGAAAAAATCGTGCATGAGAGTGTGGAAAAACAGGTTTATACGGCATTGGAAAACAACGAGGAATTGCGCGGCAGCGAAGCCATGAAGGATATAGGCATAGAAAAAATCCGCAACATGGCCCAAAGCATCACCATCAAACTGGACGACGTACGCACCACCGAAAAATCATCCGGCGGCAGCAAAATGCAATGCCGCGCCACCCTGCAGTTGGGCGTACCCGACAATATCGTCAAACAGGCCGCCGCCACCAACAGTATGGTGAACAATAAAAACAGTATTGATTTTTTCGAGTTGGATTACCGCCACGAAGCATCCCACTATAGCCGGGAAATCGGTTACAGCGTGCAATTGACTGATGACAATAAGAAATTCATCGTGGCACTGGACAACAACAAGGCCGTGATAGACCCCATCAAGACCCTGGTTGCCTTTGCCCTGCTCAAAGAGCCGGTAAGCAACGCGGTGCAGGAAGAAAAGGCGCGGGCGCAGGCCGCCCTGGAACAGGAAAGGCTGGAAAACGAACAGGCCGCCATGGAGGCGGAATCCCGGTTGAGTGCGGAACTCGAAGAAGCCAAGGCCAAACAGAAGGCGGCATTGGCCGAAATCAATGCTTATTGGAAAACCCTGCCCAAGCCCCTCCAAGACAAGCTGCAGGCCGAACAGGCCGCCTGGAACACCAAGCAGAAGGCCGAATGCGAACAGCAGGGCCTGGCCGCATCCGACAATGAAAAAGAACAAAAAATCGAGCAGCTTAACTGCAGTATAGAAAAAATAAACGCCCGTATGGCCGAACTTCAGGCAACGCAAACCGCCATGGCGGACGAATTGCTGCAAGATGCGCGCAAAAACGCACGAAAGGCACATCAGAGGCTGGCTCTCGCCGACGAGGCCATTCCCGACGATATTTCTGCCCAACTGAATTTCAAACTGGCCGTTTTCGAAAAGCAGGCGGCGGCACAATGCGAACGCCAAAGCAACGACATTCAGGCACAATTGGCCGAAATATCCTGCCTAACCAAAGCATTCAATGAGAAAGCCAAAGAACTTGAAGGCTATTCGATAAAATAAGCCCGCCATCAACCGAAAGGCCGTCTGAAAAATTTCAGACGGCCCGCCCTTATTCCACCGTAACCGATTTGGCCAGATTACGCGGTTTGTCCACGTCCGTACCGCGTGCGAGGGCGGTGTGGTAAGACAAAAGCTGCACCGGAATGGTATGCACGATGGGCGAGAGTACGCCGACGTGGCGCGGGGCGCGGATGACGTGTACGCCGTCGGTGG
>JAUMUU010000200.1 GCA_030530545.1 Neisseria sp.
CCGATGGCGGCGGTACGGTCGATGATGAAAATCCAGTCGGGGTTTTTCTCTTTGATGTATTCGAAGGAAACGGGCTGCCCGTGCCCCTCGTTGCGTAAAGATTCGTCCACGGGCGGCAGGCCGATGTCGCCGTGTATCCAGCTTGCCAGCCGCGACTGCGTGCCGAAGGCGGACACCTTGTTGCCCGTAACCGACAGCACCAGCCCGCGCCCTTTGCCTTTGGCGGCTTCGCGCGTTTGGGCGAACAGCGCGTCAATCTGCGCCTTCAATTCCGCCGCGCGCGCTTCCTTGCCGAAAATCCGCGCCAGGGTTTCCATCTGCTTTTCGCCGCTGGTGCGGATATTGCCGTTGTCCACCGTCAGGTCTATGGTGGTCGCGTTTTTCGCCAACTGTTCATACGCTTCCGCACCCGGCCCGCCAGTAATGACAAGCTGCGGATTGTAGCGGTGCAGGGCTTCGTAATCGGGTTCGAACAGCGTCCCCACCGTTGCCGCCTTGTCAAATGCAGGCTGCAAATAGTCCACGCGCACCGGCGCGGTGGTTGCGCCCACATTCACGCCCAATTCGGTCAGCGTATCCAACGCCGCCCAGTCGTACACGGCGACGCGTTCGGGATTCTTCGGCACAACGGCATCACCCCGCGCGGTCGGCACAGTCAGCGTGGCGGCAGATGTGGCTTGGGATGCGGCGGATACAGTTTTTTCGGCGGCAGGTTCGGGCGAACAGGCGGCCAGCATGACGGCGCAGGCTGCCCAATAAAAACGTGGCTTCACGGTGTGCGGTTCCTTTGCATACGAATAAGAATGTTTATTATTAAACAAACAATCTGCAGAAACCATGCTGCAAAACGCAAAATTCCCGATACGGCAAAACAAATTCCCGAAACGGGAAAGGCCGTCTGAAACACCCTTTCAGACAACCTTTCCCGTTTCAACCAATCCCTGCGCTTGATTATTGGCAATAATTCCTATTTAATCCACTTATCAGACAACCCGTTCCTATCCAAGCATGAACACCGCCGCCATCTACCGCCAGTATCAAACCTATGTCCGCTCCGATAAATCCGGCTGGGCGTTGGACGGCTGTTCCGACAGCGCGCTCATGGCGCAGGCAAAACAGCCCGGTTTGCATCTGGAAATGTGCATCAACCGCTTCGACTCGGGCATTACCTTGTCGCGAATGCGCGGCGGCGGAACGGGGGCGTTCCCCACCGAAATCCACAATTTCAGCCACAACTGCGCCTTGTTCGTCATGGTGTCGGGGCAAAACCGGTTACAAATGGGCGGCAGGGAATACCGCCCGTCTGCCGGCGAAATCTGGCTGGTGCGCGGCGAACTGGCGGACGTATCCGAAACCCTGCTGCCCGACAACGGCGGCATGTGCGCGCTGCATTTGGATTTTTCGCTGGAAAAACTGCGCCGCTGGCACGACGAAGGCTTGCTGGACGAACGCCTGTTTTCGCCGCAAACGATAGGCCAATTTGCCCTGCAACGGCTGGCGCAAAACGCGGCAGCACTGACGGCGGCGGCCTGTCCCCTTCTGCAACGCCCGTTCGAATCGGACGGCTTCGGCCTGCTTGCCGACGAAGCCGCCGCGCTGGAACTCTCCGCCCGATTATTGCGCTTCACCTTCCGCCGCCACGACAACGGCTACCGCCGCCG
>JAUMUU010000201.1 GCA_030530545.1 Neisseria sp.
CCAGCAATGCTTCCTCACTCTGCGTCGCATCGGGATTGTAGCTGGCGGGTTTCAGCAGGTTGAGGCCGGGCAGCGGGTAGAGGCCGTCTGAAAACGGCGCGGACTCGGAAAAAACGGCTTCGTTGCCATATACCAAATCACTGTTTTCAGACGGTTCGTCATGTTCAGACGGCCTGTCGGCATAACCGCCGTATTCCGGTTGTTCTTGCTCGGACGGCGCAAATACGTCATCCAACCATTCCTGCGCGTCTGCCGCATCGGAATAAATACCACCGGCCGCTTCTTCGCCGGCAAACGCATATTCAGCCGCCCCACCTTCATCCCACGGCTGGATCATTTCGGCTGAAAACGCCACTGATGCAGGCGGCGGGACATCCACGCTCAAAGGCGGTGTCGGCGGCACGGCCGGCGGTTCGACCACCGTGGCATCGGGCGGCGGCACTTCTGCCGGCTTGCTGTACGGATAAGGGGCGAAACGGTTGGCCAGGGCACTGTCTGCACGAAGCGGCTTGGCGGCGGGTTTCGGCTTGACCACTTCTCCGCCGTAATTGGAAATCCGCGCGGAAGCAGGCAGGATGCTGGCATTGTCCACCGTACTGATGCGACGCAGGCGGCGGGACGGGCGTTCCGTCCGGGCCAGGTTGGAGATGACTTCGTCGGCAGGAATGATGCGCGGGGCAATGTCGTTGCGGCGCGCACTTTGCCGCTGCCGTGCCATGCGCCGCATCATCAAATTGGCGCGGATGTCGCTTTCCTCTATGGTTTCGGGCGCGTTGAAGGCTTTTTCAGACGGCCTTACTGCTTCTTGTACGGCGGGTTGCGCGGCAGGGACGTTGAAATTTTGGTTTTTCCATTCGAGGCGGCGTTGTGCCGCGCGTTCTTCCACGCGCAAAACGGAAGGGTCGCTGTAACTGATAACAGGCAGGCCGGCAGCCGGTGTATGCGGCGGCCTGCCGCCGAACCGTTGCTCTTCATAACGGCCGGGGCGGGGTTTGACTTCATGGGCACGGCGGCCTGCCGCCAAGTTGCGGGTGGCATCGGCCAAGGTGATGATTTCCGCATCGGGCGGCGGGACGTGTTCTTGTACTTCGGGGCTGAATTTTTCGATTAGGGCGGCAGCGGGCTCGCGGCGAAAACGCCCGACTTCGGCTTCGGTAATCACTTCCGCATCGGCAGAAGGTTTGGACGGCGGCCCTTCCATTTCGGCCGCTTCATCCGCCGGGTCGCCGCGGTGGGTGTATTCGAACTCCTCCGCCATGATTTCCTGCACGCTCTTGCGTTTGAAATGGCCGATTTCGTCAGCGGTAATCACTTCAGCATCGGGCGGCGGTGCGGTTTTGCGCACCTCGACATCCGGCTCGGATTCGGATTCGGCGTTTTCGATATCCGTTTCGGCATCCGCCGCATCATCCGCTGCTGCGGAATACACGGGAACGGCCTCGGCGGGCGTTTCCGGCTGCAACGCGGCTTCCTGTTCCGCTTCGGATTCTGCCCCAGGCGTTTGAACCGTTTCCGGAATTTCCGCTTGAGAGGCCGTCTGAACATTTTCTTCGGCAGACGGATTTTTTGCCGCTTCCGCCTCATCTGCTTCCTGAGGCCGCGAAGCGGCAAAAATCGGCAGGTCGTGGAAATGTTCGGTCTGCGGCGAACCTTCCGCAT
>JAUMUU010000086.1 GCA_030530545.1 Neisseria sp.
CAAACAAACCCGAATCCTACCGCCACTAAGGGCGGGGTTTCAACCGTTAAGGAAATTTTGATGAAAAAAACCTTGGCCGCAGTCGTGCTGGCCCTGGCCAGCCCCGCCTTGTGGGGGTTTTCCACCGCCGAACTCGCGCAAACCCTGCAAAAGCCGTCCAACATACAGGGCGCGTTTGTCCAGCAGCGGCAGTTGAAATCTTTGAGCAAGCCTATGGTTACGGGCGGGACATTCGTCCTTGTGCCGAAAAAGGGGCTGTTGTGGCGGATGCAGAAGCCTTTCGAATCCACCCTGCGCGTGCGCGCCGACGGCATCATGCAGTGGAACGGCGGCGCGTGGACCAACCCCAATCAGGGCAAAATAGGCCAAACGCAGCAAATCAGGCTCTTCCTCGATTTGTTGGGCGGCAATACGCAGGGGCTGGAAAAGCAGTTCGACCTCAAGCTGGAGGGCACGGATAAGCAATGGACGTTGAACCTGACACCGAAAACCGCCGTTACCCGCCAGATTTTCAACCGCATCACCATCAGCGGCGACAGTGTGGTGCGCGTGGTGGAATTGGACGAGAAGCAGGGCGATAAGACGGTGATGCGGTTTGAGGATGTGCAAACCGGCAAACCGCTGGACGATTTCGCGCAAAAGGCTTTGTAAAGGTGCGGGGGACGGCCTGCAATTTGTTTTGTCGTCTTACAGAGTGGATTAAAATTGCAGGGCTGCGGCGTTGCCAATGCCTTTTTATTTTAATCCGCTGTATTATATATACATAATGGCATAATGGGGAATAATGTGAAGAAAGTGCTGCTGGTGTATTACTCGCAGACCGGCCAGTTGGGCCGCCTGGCGCGGTATTTCGCCCAACCTTTGCAGCAGGGCGGCATACGCGTGGATTGCGTGAAGCTAGAACCGCAAGTGCCGTATCCGTTTCCGTGGCCGTTTTGGCGGTTTTTCGACACTTTTCCCGAAACCGCGCACCTGAAACCCGCGCCTATTGCGCCGCCCGACATTCCCGACCATGATTATGATGCGGTGGTCATCGCCTATACCGTCTGGTTTTTATCGCCCGCCCAGCCGGTTACCGCCTTCCTGCAAAGTGGCGAAACCCGCCGCCTGCTGAACGGCAAACCTGTGGTTACGCTCATAGGCTGCCGCAATATGTGGTTGGGCGCGCAGGAAAAAATGAAGTCGCTTTTGGCGCAAAACGGCGCGAAACTCATCGCCAACGTTGTCAAAACCGATGCCTGCAACAGTGCCGCCAGCTTCATCACCACCCCCGCATGGCTGCTCTCGGGCGACAGGCAATACTTCCGCGCCCTGCCCGCCGCCGGCATAGCCGAAAACGAATTGGCCGACGCGGCAAGGTTTGGTGCGAAAATGCGGGATGCCTTGCTGCAAAACGATGTTTTGGATGCAAGGCTGTTTCAGAATATGGGCGCGGCCAAGGTGGACGAAAAACTGATTTTCAGCGAGAGGGCCGCTTCCCGCAGCTTTTTGCTGTGGGGGCGGCTGCTGATGGCCGCCGGACGCGTCTCGCCGCTGCTGCGCCGCGTTCTGCTGTGCTGTTACATTCTGTTTTTGCTGCTGATGATTTTGGTTGTGTTGCCCGTCAGCGTGTTGGTGAAAAAGCTGCTGCACCCGCTGTTGAAAGGCCGTCTGAAACGGCTCAGATATTATTACAGCCTGCCTTCGGGAGAATAGGCGGGATATGGGAAGGAAGCCTGATGGACGATTTCGAACGTATTTACCGCGATTGGCACGAGTATGCCAAAAACCGCGATACCGATGCGCTGATTGCGCTGTATGCCGACGACGCAGTGTTTGAAAGCCCGCTGGTACCCGCGATTCTGGATACCGGCAGCGGTGTTTTGCACGGCAAGGCCGAAATCCTGAACTTTTTGCAGGAAGGCACGCGCCGCCGCCCGAACGAACTGGTGCGCTGGTACCGCGACGGCCGCTATTTCGTTGCAGGCGACACGCTGGTGTGGGAATATCCGCGCCAAACGCCCGACGGCGACCAAGTGGACATTTTGGAAGTCATGCGGCTCGAAGGCGGCAAAATCAAGCACCACCGCATTTACTGGGGCTGGTTCGGTACGCAGATGCTGACGGCTTCGGCCTTGGCCAAGGCGGCTAAAGCCTGAAGGCGGGTTTTTGCGGACGGATGCGCCGCAACACGGAAAGGCCGTCCGAAAAGTCATCCGTCTGTTTTCAGACGGCCTCAACAATCAATCAGGAATTATCATGCCCGAAGTCATCCATTATCCCGAACGCCGCCGCTTCCAAATCGACATAGACGGCTTGGAAGCGGGTTATATCAGCTATGTCGAACAAAACGGCGGCTGGGATGTGAACCACACCGAAGTTTCGCCCAATTTCCGCGGCCGGGGCATCGCCAAAATGCTGGTCGATGCGCTGATGGACTATGCCCGGGCCAACCATATCCCGCTGACCGCCAGTTGCGATTATGCCGCGCGGTTTATAGGGGAAGGTTGAGTGTTGGGGCAGGTTGTTGTTGCGGTGTGCATTTGTGATAATTTGAGATTTCAGCCCTGTTTTCCTTTGCGCTAAGGCCGCGCGGCCCTTACTTTCTTTGCTCCGCCTAAGAAAGTAAGCAAAGAAAGGCGGCTGCGGTTGCAGGTTTGCTGCGCAAACTCCCCTTACTCCGCGTGGTTTTTCGGGCGGGTTCGAACTTGCGGCTGCGCCGCTTCGGACATGCGAACCCTTCCTCCCCGAAAAACCACGCTCCGTGCGGCTGCGCCAGCAGAAGGGCGGGAAAGATATCCGGTTGCGCGGGATGTTTCATTTTAAAATTATAGTGGATTAAAACGAAAATGAGACAAGGCGGGCCAACGCCGTATCATGGCAATTTTAATTCACTATATTTATTTTGTTACAAATAGTTACTATTAACCCAACAAGAAAACCATGACCGCTGACAACACACTCAAAAACGTCTATCTCAACCGCGTTTCCGCCTTCCTGCCCAACGAACCCGTAGCCAACGACGATATGGAAGCGGTACTGGGCATGGCGGGGGGGCTGCCTTCGCGCGTGCGGCGCATGATTCTGCGTTCCAACGGCATTCTGTCGCGCCATTACGCCATAGACCCCGCCAGCCGCCGCACCACGCACACCAATGCCGAACTCGCCGCCGAAGCGGTCAAAGGGCTGTTTGCCCAAGGTGTCGCACCCGAAACCGTCGGCAGCCTAGCCTGCGCCACGTCCTACCCCGACCAGACCATGCCCGGCCACGGCGTGATGGTGCACGGCCTGCTGAACCTGCCGCCTTGCGAAGTGTTGAGCATGGCGGGCGTGTGCGCGGCGGGTATGGCGGCGATGAAACACGCCTTCAACGCCGTGCGTACCGGCGAACACGCCCATGCCGTCGCCGCCGCATCGGAAAACGCTTCGGCCATCATGCGCGGCGAAGTGTTCCAAAGCGAAACCGACCGCCGGAAGCTGGAAAACGCCACCCCCGAAATCGGTTTTGAAAAAGACTTTTTACGCTGGATGCTGTCGGACGGCGCGGGCGCGGCCTATCTGTCCGACCGCCCCGATGCAGGCGGCCCCGGCCTGAAAATCCGCTGGATAGAACTGATTTCCTACGCCAACGAAATGCCGCCCTGCATGTATGCCGGCGCGGAATTCCGCGACGGCGTGTTCGAAGGCTGGAAACACGCCGACCCCGAACACGGCCGCCGCCACAGCCTGATGGCGGTCAAGCAGGATGTGAAACTGCTGAACGAAAACATCGTCCGCTACACGGTGGAAAGGCCGCTCGCGCAAATCGCCGCCAAACACGGCATAAGCGCCGGTGAAATCGACTGGTTCCTGCCGCATTATTCTTCCGGCTTTTTCCGCGACCGGCTTTCAGACGGCCTGAAAAACGCAGGTTTCGACATCCCGCAGGAAAAATGGTTTACCAACCTGCATACCAAAGGCAACACCGGCTCGGCATCGATTTACATCATACTCGAAGAATTTATGCGCACTTTCCCGCTGAAACCGGGTCAAAAGGTTTTGTGCTATGTTCCCGAAAGCGGGCGGTTTTCGACCTGCTTCATGCTTTTGGAAGCGGTATAGCAAAATCGGGACAAATTGAATCAAAGGCCGTCTGAAATTATGGAAATCAAAGACATCCCGCAAGACGACAGCGAAAGCTACCACGGGCATTTGAAGGTTATCTACGGCACGCGCGGCGGACGCTACGAAGCGGCCACCAGCAGCGGCTGGCAGGACGAAGCCTACGCCACCGAAATGGCCGTCGCCGAACTGGACGAACAAACCCGCGCCGCACGGGAAGCCGTGGCGCGGGGCAGGTATTCGCCGCTGTATTACCATATGTTCCGCTACCGCCACGACGAAACCAGCTTGGCCGTGGCCGCCGGCGTGTGGAAATGGCGGCTCCGCCGCCACCTGCGGCCCGACATTTTCGCCAAGCTGCCCGACAAAACCCTGCAAAAATACGCCGATGCGCTGCAAATCGGCATAGACGAATTGAAACGGACGGATGCGGATTAGGCGGGCATAAACGCCCGGCCAGCCGCTTTCTGAAACAGCGCAACCGGTTCACGGACAAATCAAACACACGGAAAACTATGACCGAATTCCCACACCAGCACACCGCCCATTGCGAAAGCGGCGTGATGTCCACCCTGCTCAAATACCACGGCCATAATTTGGACGAAGCCTTGGTTTTCGGCATCGCCCACGCGCTGACCTTTGTCTGGCTGCCCGTTGTCAAAATTAACGGTATGCCGCTGGTTTCCTACCGCATACCGCCGCGCGGCATCATTAAAAACACCTGCAAGGCTTTGGGGCTTAAATTGTCCGTGCGCAAATTTTCCGACCCCCAAAGCGGACAGGCCGCGCTGGATGCCGCGCTCTCATCGGGCAAGCTGGCCGGTTTGCAGACTTCCGTGTTCTGGCTGCCCTACTTTCCTCCGCAGATGCGTTTTCATTTCAACGCGCACAACCTTTTGGTTTACGGCAAAGACGGCGGCGACTATTTAATCAGCGACCCGGTGTTTGAAACCGTGCAACGCTGCGCCGCCGAAGATTTGCAGAAAGCGCGTTTCGCCAAAGGCGTATTGGCCGCCAAAGGCATGATGTACACGCTGGAAAACGACAGGCCGTCTGAAAAAATCGCGGCGGATTTGCCTGCCGTCATCCGCCGGGCCATACGCAAAAACGCCAAACAAATGCTCGCGCCCGTTTTTTTCGTCGGCGTAAAAGGCATACGCACATTGGCAAAAAACATCGAAGCCCTGCCTGCCAAGCAAAACGAAAAATACCAAAAGCTGTTTCTCGGCCACTTGGTGCGGATGCAGGAAGAAATCGGCACCGGCGGCGCGGGCTTCCGCTACCTCTACGCCTATTTCCTGCAACAGGCCGCCGAAATCTGCCGGGAGACGGCGTTTCAGACGGCCTCCGAACACATGACCGCCATAGGCGACCAATGGCGGCAGTTTGCCAGCCTGTGCGTGAAACAGTGCAAAAGGCCGTCTGAAAACGGCTGCCGCGACATCGCCGCCTTTTTGCGCAAAATTGCGGACGGCGAAGAAGCCTTGTGGCGCAGCTTGTTGAAATAAGGCGATTTTTCCCAAAGCCAAGCCATGATTCAAATCCTATCCCTTTCCCACCGCTACCCCCAAGCCGCCACCGCCGCGCTAAACAACGTGTCCTTCGACATTGCCGACGGCGAATGCCTGGGGCTGCTCGGCCACAACGGCGCAGGCAAAACGACGCTGATGTCGCTGATGGCCGGTTTGCAGGACGTGCAACAGGGCGAAATCCTGTTTGACGGCAAACCCTTGCGCCGTCTGAGCCGCAGCGAACGGCAGAAAATCGGCCTGGTGCCGCAGGATTTTGCGTTTTATCCGCAGCTTTCGGTATGGGACAACCTGCTGTTTTTCGCCTCGCTTTACAAAATGCGCGACCAAGGCCGTCTGAACGCGCTGTTGGAACAGACCGACCTGACCGCCCACAAAAACAAAGCGGCCAAACACCTGTCGGGCGGACTCAAACGCCGCCTGAATTTCGCCATCGGCCTGATTAACGCGCCGCAACTGGTGTTTTTGGACGAAATCACAGTCGGCATAGACCCGCAGTCGCGCCGTTTCATCCTCGAGAGCGTGGCGGATTTGACGCGGCAGGGAGTAACCGTGGTTTACACCTCGCATTACCTGTCGGAAATCGAGCAGCTTTGCGGCAAAATCGTGCTGCTGCAACAAGGCCGCCCGGTGTATGGCGGCAGTTTGGACGGACTTTTGAACGCGCAGGCGCAGACGGTGCGCTTCATCACCGAGCCGCCGCTGCCGCCGCAAACGCTGGCCGCCTTGGGCGCAACCGCCGCCGACACGCGCGGCATGATGGAAACGGCACACGATGCCGCCGCCGTTTACGCCGCACTGCAACAAAGCGGCGCGCAAATCCGCTACTTCCAGCAGGGACACGGTTCGCTGGAAGCGTTTTACCTTGATTTCCTGCGGCACGACACCAACCCCTCCGACCGCCCCTCCCGCCCGACCACGCCATGATTGCCGCCTCCCTGATTAAAGAACTCAAACTGCTCTGCCGCGACCTGCACGGCCTGGCCGTACTGTTTGTCATGCCCATCGCCTTCATGCTGATTATGTCGCTGGCACTGAGCCGCGACCAAGACCCGCACACCGGCAGCCGCATCGCGCTGGTCGGCGCGGCAAACGACACAACCAACACCGCGCTGGCCGCCGCGCTGGAAAAAGAACAGGTTCACGTTACCCTGATGCCGCCCGAACAACTGGCCGCCGCGCAAAACGGCCTGCACGACAAACGTTTCCAACTGGTGCTGCACAACCCCAATCCGCCTTCCGCCCCAATCGCCGACGATAAAGCCTTGCAGATTTATGTGCCGCCCGACACCGAACCTTCATGGCTGGCGGCGGTCAAGGGCGTTTTGCAGCGGCACTACACCCAAACGCGGCTGGACGCTTATTTCGACAACAACGGCGGCATCAAAATCGACAACAAAAAACTGCCGCGCGCCGTCCGCAACGACATCCAGAAAAAAGTCGATGAAAAAAACAAGGAACAATTCGCCGCCGTGCGCAGCTTTTTAGATAAAAAAATGCTGCAAGAACACTATCTGAGCGCAGGCGGCGGCGCAGTGGCCAAACCCAACGCCGTACAGCACAGCGTTCCGGCATGGCTGATTTTCGGTATGTTTTTCATCATGATACCGCTGTCCAACGTCATGACGCTGGAAAGGCAGACCAACACCATCACCCGACTGCGCCTCGCCCGCGCCTCCGCGTCCGGCCTGATTGCCGCCAAACTCGTCCCCTATTTCCTGATTAACCAGCTCCAATTTGCCGGTATGCTGCTGCTCGGCCGCTACCTGCTGCCCGAAATCGGCGTGCCCGCCCTCATACTCAACGGCAGCCTTGTTCCCTACGCACTGCTGTCCGCCGCCGTCAGCGCCGCCGCACTCGGCTACGCGCTTCTAATCAGCGTCTGCGCCAAATCCACCGAACACGCGGTCGTCCTCGGCGGCGGCGGCATCATCCTGATGGCCGCGCTAGGCGGCATCATGGTTCCCGCCCACGTCATGCCCGAAACCATGCAGCAGCTTACCTGGATTTCGCCTATGGCATGGGGCTTGAAGGCTTTTCAAGAACTGCTGCTCAACCGCAACGGCCTGAACGGCATCACTATCTACCTGCTGCTGCTCTCGTCCTTCGCCGCCGCCGCCCTGACCGCCGCCGTGCTGCTTTACCGCAGGCAGTTGCAGACGCAGGTGCGGTTTTAAGGTAAAAATGGACGGGGCTA
>JAUMUU010000202.1 GCA_030530545.1 Neisseria sp.
CCATTATTGGAAACCCCGGGACAAACACATGGCAAAAGCCCCCAAAACCATATACCTCTGCACCGAATGCGGCGGCACTACATTGAAATGGCAGGGCAAATGCCCCCATTGCGGCGAATGGAACACCCTGCAGGAAAACCTGGAAGCCCCCGAACCCAAAAACGCCCGCTTCCAATCATGGGCGGCCGACAGCGCGCAAGTACAAGACCTGTCCCGGGTCAGCGCGCAGGAAATACCGCGCAACCCCACGGGCATGGGCGAACTGGACCGCGTATTGGGCGGGGGGCTGGTAGAGGGCGCGGTCATCCTATTGGGCGGCGACCCGGGCATAGGCAAATCCACCCTGCTTTTGCAAACCGTGGCCAAAATGGCCGACAGCCGCAAAGTCCTATACGTATCGGGTGAAGAATCGGCACAACAAGTCGCCTTGCGGGCGCAGCGTTTGGATGTACGCGCGGCGGGAGTAAACCTTCTGGCCGAAATCCGCATGGAATCCGTACAGGCCGCCCTAAAACGGCACGAACCGGCCGTAGTAGTGATAGACTCGATTCAAACCATGTATTCCGACGCGGTAACTTCCGCACCCGGTTCCGTATCGCAAGTGCGCGAATGCGCCGCCCAACTTACCCGCATGGCCAAACAAATGGGCATAGCCATGATACTGGTGGGGCACGTTACCAAAGACGGCGCGATAGCCGGCCCGCGCGTACTCGAACACATGGTCGATACCGTACTCTACTTCGAGGGCGACCAACATTCCAACTACCGCATGATACGCGCCATCAAAAACCGCTTCGGCGCGGCCAACGAATTGGGCGTATTCGCCATGACCGAACAAGGCCTCAAAGGCGTATCCAACCCCTCGGCGATTTTCCTGTCCAGCTACCGCGACGACGTACCCGGTTCCTGCGTCCTGGTAACACAAGAAGGCAGCCGCCCCCTGCTGGTCGAAATACAGGCATTGGTCGATGACGCGCACGGCTTCACCCCAAAACGCCTGACCGTGGGCTTGGAACAAAACCGCCTTTCCATGCTGCTGGCAGTATTGAACCGCCATGCGGGCATAGCCTGCTTCGACCAAGACGTATTCCTAAACGCCGTGGGAGGGGTAAAAATCAGCGAGCCCGCCGCCGACCTGCCCGTCATACTGGCCATGTTATCCAGCTTCCGCAACCGTCCCCTGCCCGAAAAAATGGTCGCATTCGGCGAAATCGGCCTGGGCGGCGAAGTACGCCCCGTGGCACGCGGCCAAGAACGCCTGAAAGAGGCCGAAAAACTCGGCTTCAAACGCGCCGTCATACCCAAAGCCAACCTGCCGCGCAACACAAACGAATTTCCCCGCCTGCAGCTGTTTGGCGTATCCAGCCTGCAGGAAGCCGTGGATATATGCCGCCACGGCATGGAAAACGACGGGGAATAATATCCGCCGCCGCATCAAAAAACAGCGTAAAGAACCGCCCTTGCCGGGAAGGCGGTAAGGGAAGGCCGGATGACCGAATTGCTTCTGCCACATGAAGATTTTGGGTAGTGGCTCAAAAAGCAAGCGTAGGTTGGGTCATGACCCAACCTACATTCTATTTGTGCGGCTGTGGAAGGAAAGGACGGAGGGCGAAGCGGTGCGGACTTTGCGCG
>JAUMUU010000203.1 GCA_030530545.1 Neisseria sp.
CGGGCGATGAGTGTCATGATGCGCGGCCTTTCAATGCGGCTTTCAGGGCTTGGGCCAAGGGTTGGGCGGGCATGGAGCGCATGCGCAGCAGGATGAGGGCGCAGGCCAGCATGATGATGTGCAGGGGCAAAAAGCCCGCCCAAAAGCCCAGTTTGCCGTTTTCTATGGCGTTGCGCAGGAAGGTTAAGCCGTTTTGGTAAATCAGGAAAAAGCCTATGGCGAATAATATGTTGTAGGTGTGGCCGGTGCGCGGGTTGAAGTAGGACAGGGGGACGGCCAGTATGCACAGTATCAGCGCGGCCAGCGGCAGGCTCAGCCGCCACATGAGTTCGGCACGGTATTGCGGGTTGCCGCTGCCTATCAGTTTGGCGGTGGGGATGGTGCGGCGGTGGTCTATGGGGTTGATGATTTTGGGCGTGGTGCTGATGATGAGGTTAAGGTGTTGGAAGGAGACTCGGGTGTAGTCGGCTTCGCCCGGAATGCCGCCGTAGCGGTAGCCCTGGGTGAGTTCCAGCGTGCGTTTGTGGTCTGTGAGCGCGAAGCGGCCTTCTTTGGCAAAGATGATGTTTTCGCGGCCTTTGTCGTCTTGTTCGCGCAAAAACAGGTTTTTCATGATGCCCGATTCGGTGTCGAAGGTTTCCACGAAATATACGCGGCCGTTCTTTTTGCCCAAGGTGCGGAATTCGCCCGCTTCCACCATGGAGAGTTCCTGCTTCTGTTTCAATATTTCGGCAAATTCGCGGCTTCTCAATTCCGCCCACGGCAAGACGGAAAGCTGCATGGCGGCCACCAGCAGGGCAAAGGGCAGGGCAAAGGACAATACGGGGCGTACCCATTGCCGCAGCGACAGGCCGCTGGACAGCCAAACCGACATTTCGCTGTCGCGCCAGTAGCGGGTCAGGACGGTGAGGGTGGAGATGTAGGCGGTCAGAACCAGCAGCAGCGGGGTCATGCCCAGCGTCCAAAAGCCTATGAGCGCGGCCACGGCATCCACCGCCACGCGCCCGTCGGCGGCGCGGCCGAGCAGGTTGATGGCCTGGGTGGACACCAGAACGGCCAGGATGACGACAAAGATGCCGACGGCGGCAAGGGTGAGTTCTTTGATGAAGTTTTGGCGGTATATCATGTTTTGTCTTCAAAGGCCGCCTGAAAACCCGAATATGCGGTTTCAGACGGCCTGCGGTTAGGTTTGCGGTTATCTGCCGCAGTCTTGGGTGCGGATTTTTACAGCATGCATAAGTTTGCCGCCCCGGTTGGAAAACCTGTATTCCATGTTATACCCGGCCTGCATCAGATCGCGTAACACGGCATCGCCGCAAATGATTTCCCGCCCTTCGGCATCTATACTTTGCTTGGTGCGGGAAGTTTTGCCGACCACGGCCGAAAAAATTATAGTATTGTCCGATTCGCGGTAACGTATGCTGCGGATATTGCCGGATTGGCCCGCTACATTCTGCCAGGCCCGCTCGGCCAATTTATGCCCCAAAGCATCGCGCTGGGCTTCGTTCATGGCCGCTATGGCCGACATAGTGTCGGAGGACAAGCCCTGGTTGTCGGCATATGCGGCCAAGGGCAGGGCGGCCGCAAGGAGAAGTAGGATATTTCTCATCAAAATTTCCTTAATGGTT
>JAUMUU010000204.1 GCA_030530545.1 Neisseria sp.
CGCCCCAATAGGCTTCGGACGGGACTTCGACGTTGCCCATGGTGTCGTGTTCGGTGCGGGTGCTCATGGTTTTCTCCTGAATTTGACGATTGAAGGGATATGCTGCTTTTGCACGGAAGATTATAGCGATTGCCCGCGTGTCTTTGCAAACCGGCCGTTTGCGCCGCCCGTTTGCCGTGGTTATGTAAATGTGTTTTAATTCGGTTTCACCCGGCATTTAGGAGAAAAACCATGTCCCGCCCCCCCATCATTCATTCGCTGCTCGATACCGACCTTTACAAGTTCACCATGCTGCAGGTGGTGTTGCACCAGTTCCCCCAGGCGCACGGCGTGTATGAGTTCCGCTGCCGCAACAATGAAGACGCGGTTTATCCCTTGGCCGAAATCCGCGAGGAGTTGGAAGCCGAATTGGACGCGCTTTGCACGATCAAGCTCAAGCAGGATGAATTGGACTATTTGCGCGGCCTGCGCTTTATCAAAAGTGATTTTGTCGATTATTTGGAATTGTTCCAGCTCAAACGCCGTTTTGTAACGGTAACGACTGATGAGGCGGGGCGGCTGAACATCCGCGTGGAAGGCCCTATGATACAGGCCATGTTCTTTGAGATTTATATTTTGGCCATTGTGAACGAGCTTTATTTCCGCCGTCTGGAAACGCCCGAGGTGCTGGCCGAGGGCGAACGCCGCCTGCAGGATAAGGCCGCCCGCCTGAAAGCCTTTGCCGACAGCCAAAACCCCGCCGACCCGCCGTTTTTGGTGGCCGATTTCGGCACGCGCCGCCGTTATACGCTGCCTTGGCAGGAACACGTCATCCGCACCTTCCACCAGGCCGCGCCCGAAACCTTTCGCGGTACCAGCAATGTTTATCTGGCCAAAAAGCTGGGCCTGACCCCCATAGGCACGATGGCGCATGAGTTTTTGCAGGCCTTTCAGGCCTTGGATGTGCGCCTGCGCGATTTTCAGACGGCCGCGCTGGAGGCCTGGGTACACGAATACCGGGGCGATTTGGGCATAGCCCTGACGGACGTGGTGGGCATGGACGCGTTTTTGCGCGATTTCGACCTGTATTTCGCCAAACTCTTCGACGGCCTGCGCCACGACAGCGGCGACCCCTACGAATGGGGCGACAAAGCCTATGCCCACTACAAAAAGCTCAAAATCGACAGCCGCACCAAAATGCTGACCTTTTCAGACGGCCTGAATTTGGAAAAAGCCTTCGACCTTCACCAATACTTCAAAGGCCGCTTCAAAACCAGCTTCGGCATAGGCACCAACCTCACCAACGACATGGGCCACACCCCGCTCAACATCGTCCTGAAACTGGTGGAATGCAACGGCCAATCGGTAGCCAAACTCTCGGACAGCCCGGGCAAAACCATGACCGACAACGACACCTTCCTGGCCTATTTGCGCCAAACCTTCCAAATCCCCCAACCGACATAAACGCCAGGCCGCCCGTCCGGCAGCCTTTTTCCCGCGCACCATGTTTCAACACACAGAGCCGCACATAAGGCGCAGCCCTGTGTGTTGCCCTGATTTGGAAGGGGTTACACCCCTCCCAAACAAACCCGAATCCTACCGCCACTAAGGGCGGGGTTTCAACCGTTAAGGAAA
>JAUMUU010000087.1 GCA_030530545.1 Neisseria sp.
TCCCTTTTGCTGCCCAAAGCGGACAACAACCTTAACTAAGATAAAAAACATCATGGAAAGCAACAAATTAAACGACCAACAGCGCAAATCAATAAGCAAATTCCTAAGCCTGATACTGCGCCACCGCCCCGAACAAATCGGGCTGGAACTGGACAAAAACGGCTGGGCGGACATAGGCGGCCTATTGGAAAAAGCCAACCGCAACAACCGCACCGGCCTTTGCATCACCCGCGAAGTATTGATGGAAGTCGTGGAAACCAACGACAAAAAACGCTTTACCATATCCGAAGACGGCAGCCGCATCCGCGCCGCCCAAGGCCATTCCACGCAACAGGTGCAAATCGAACACCGGGCCGCCGAACCGCCCGCCCTGCTGTACCACGGCACGGCCGAAAAACATTTGCCGTCCATACGCGGGCAGGGGCTGCACGGCGCGGGCCGCCACTACGTCCATCTGTCTGCCGATGAAGCGACTGCGGTCAAAGTCGGCGCGCGCCACGGCAAACCCGTCGTATTGCATATAGATACCGCCGCCATGCGCTCGGCGGGCATGGCCTTTTATCTGGCCGACAACGGCGTGTGGCTGACCGAAGCCGTACCGCCGCAGTACATACGCTTCCCCTAGGGCGAACCGACAATTCGGAACAAGTAGGTTTTTGACACGGAAAATGGCAGATTTAAGGCAAACGGCATAATGCCTTGCAGGTATCTTTAACGCGGAAGATGCCGTTTCATGGGACAAAATACCGCCATTGCCGAATTGTCCGTCTGCCTCGGGGCACACGCTTGAAAGACACTTGCCGCCAACGGTAAAATCCGGCCGGATTGCGGCAGCGGCCCAATCCGACCTTGCCAACACTATTATAGGAAGAAACACATGGCAGCCACATTCCACACCTTCGGCAGCGCCATAGAATGCGCTACCGCACTGGCCGATGCCGTCGCCCAAGACCTGCGCGCCGCGCTGGCCGACAAAAACCGCGCCACCCTGGCCGTATCCGGCGGCCGTTCGCCGGTCAGCTTTTTCCAAATCCTGTCGCGCGCCGATTTGGCCTGGAAGGATGTGGATATCATTTTGGCAGACGAACGCATAGTTCCGACCAACCATCCCGAAAGCAACACCGCGCTGGTGCGGGAACACCTGCTGCAAAACCGCGCCGCCGCCGCCAACTGGCTGCCGCTGGTCGAAGACATCCAACTGGACTGGTCGCCCGAGGGAGCGCTTCAAACCGCCCTCGAACACTACCGCCAACCGGACGTACTGGTGTTGGGCATGGGTACGGACGGGCATACCGCATCCCTGTTTCCGCAGTCGCCGCAACTGGCGGACGGCCTGTCGCCCGCCTATATGCAGCCCCTGATGCACATCACGCCCGCCGATGCGCCGCACGAACGCATCAGCATGACCCTGTCGGCCATAGAGCGCACCCCCCGCGTCTACCTCGCCATAGGGGGGCGCGAGAAAAAAATGGTTTATGCGCGGGCGGTGGCGGAAAAATCCGCCCTATACCCCGTCAGCCATGTACTGCATTCGCGCAAAGTCCGCTGCGAGGTTTACTATGCGGATTGAACCGCGCCTGTTGGCCGACATAGGCGGCACAAACGCCCGTTTCGCATTGGAAACCGCCCCGCGCCGTTTCGAGCACAGGCACACCATGCCCTGCCGCGACCATGCCACGCTGGCCGATGCCGTACGCGCCTACCTCGATTTTGCCGGCAACCCCCCCGTCAGCCATGCCGCCATCGCCATAGCCAACCCCGTTACCGGCGACCGTGTGAGCATGACCAACCACCATTGGACGTTTTCCATAGAAGAAATGCGGCGCGAACTGGGTTGGCAGACCCTGCTGCTGCTGAATGACTTTACCGCGCAGGCCTTGGCCGTGGCCCAACTCGATACGTCGGCACTGGTGCAAATCGGCGGTACGTCGCCGCCGGTGGGGGACGCGCCCAAGGCGGTATTGGGCGCGGGAACGGGTTTGGGCATGAGCGGCCTGATACCGGACGGGCGCGGCGGCTATATCCCGCTGGCGGGCGAAGGCGGCCATGCCAGTTTCGCCCCCGTGGACGACACGGAGGCCGCCATCTGGCAATACGCCCGCTGCCGTTACGGCCATGTCTCGTCCGAACGCCTGATCAGCGGCATGGGTTTGGAACTGATTTATGACGCGCTGCGGCAGGATGCCGCAGGCAGTACGCCCAAAACCGCCGCCGATATCACCGGGGAGGCCGTGCGCGGGGACGAACTGTGCCGAAGGGCCTTGGATGTCTTTTGCGCCGCATTGGGCACGGCGGCGGCCGATTTGGCATTGACTTTGGGCGCGCGGGGCGGCGTGTACCTGTGCGGCGGCATAGTCCCGCGCTTCATCCCTTATTTCAAAACTTCGCCCTTCCGCCGCCGTTTTGAAGACAAGGGCCGTTTTTCCGCCTATCTGGCCGAAATCCCCGTCTATATCGTACAGTCCGAATCCCCCGGCATCAGCGGGGCGGCGGCCGCGTTGGCGGACAAGCTGCGTATTTGAAACCGGATTGGGCGGCCTGCCGCCCGCCCGCAACGATATGGGGCAGGCGGGATTTGATGGCCTTGCCATTTGACTTGTGCGGCGGAAACGGCGGCTGCCGGATTTTGGCGGAAATGCCGCGATGTTGCGTGTAAGCAGACCTTCAACCGTTAAGGAGTTTTTGATGAACCTGAACCGCACCGCCGCCCTGGCCGCCGTTTTGACCGCCCATTTTGCCGCCGCCGCACCTTCCGCCGCCAAAAAGGCCGAATGCGCTTTTGAAGCCGAAATCGCCTATGACGCGTCTTATGCGTATCAAGTAGAAGAGCCCCTGTCCCATGCCGTCGAACGCATAGCCCGAAAATACACCGCATCCGAAAAGGGCGCGGAAATGACGGCTGCCGAAAAGGAACGTGTTGCCGACCATATCCGGTTTTTTGTATCCGCCGTCTATACCGAGGCTCAGGCTTTTGAGCAAAAGCATGGCAGAAGTATTAAGGGTGTAACCGAGGAGGAGCGTAAAATTAATGCCCGATCGGCATCAGACGGCGCGCGGAAGGGGTGCTTGGACGGTTAGGGGAAGGGATAATCCGGCAGGGCGGTATTTTGTCCGCCAAATACGCTAAAAATGTCCGCAGGGTGTTGCGCTTTTTGCCTTGAAAAGGTTGGGCCGCTGTATATTGTGCGGACATAATTGTTGCGGTTATATGGGCAATAACGCGCCCGCGCTTGAACGGTACGGCCCGCATAAGGAGATATTGTTATGTTAAGTAAAATCAGCGAGTCATTAAATGAATTGTCGGGGGCGGAACGCAAGGTGGCCGAATGCGCCCTGGCCGAACCCAAGTGGTTTGTTCATGCCGCCGTGGCCGATATCGCCCAACGCGCCACGGTCAGCCAACCTACCGTCATCCGGTTTTGCCGCAGCCTGGGCTACAAGGGGCTGCCGGAGTTCAAACTTGCGCTGTCGGCCGATATCGGTCATGACGGTATGCCCTTCGTGCACGAGCAGCTCAATGCCGACGACGATATGGGCGATGTGATGGAAAAGGTGTTGGGCAATACCGCCGCCGCGATTTTGGGGGCGCGCCGCTTTTTGAGCCAGGAAGGCTTGGAGCAGGCCATAGGCCTGTTTTTGCGCGCCCGCCGCATTGAGTTTTACGGTGTGGGCAATTCCGGCATCGTGGCGCAGGACGCGCAACATAAGTTCTTCCGCTTCGGCCTGTCTGTGGTGGCTTATTCCGACCCGCATATCCAGTTGATGGCCGCCGCCGTGTTGAGCCGCGAGGATGTGGCGGTGCTGATTTCCAATTCGGGCGCGTCTGTCGAGTTGCTTGATGCGGCCAAGGCCGCCAAGGAAAACGGTGCGGCCGTTATCGCGCTGACGCGGGACGGTTCGCCTTTGGCCCGGGCGGCCGATTGTGTGTTGAATGTGTTTTCGCAGGAAGACAACGAGCAGTATACGCCTATGGTGTCGCGCCTTTTGCAGTTGGCCGTTATCGATATCCTGGCCATAGGGCTGGCTTTGAAATTGGGCGAGAGTGCCAGCCTGCAGTTGGAAAAAGGCAAACGCAGTATACACAGCCACCGCAATGCCTTGGACAAAACAGACGGTTCAAAACCGGTCTGAGGCGGCTTTCAGACGGCCTTTTTGCCGAAAAACACCGAATCGCCGATAAAAATTCCGCTGGTGAATGAACTAAAAACATACAGTCAGGCCGTTTTTTGTTGTTTTTGACGGCGCAGCCGGGGAAGGTAGCGGCCCGCCCCTGCCGCATAGGCCGCAACCCCGTCCATACCATATCCCATATCATATAAGGATGCCCGATTCCCAAATTGAACAGGCCGTGTACCGCCATCCTGAACGGGAGGGGCTTCAAACCAAAAGGAACCGTGATATGAAACACCTGTCCGAATTACCCGCGTGGCGGCAGCTTTGGCCGCATTACGAAGAACTCAAAAGCATACATATGCGCGACCTGTTTGCCCAAGACCCCGGCCGCGCCCGCCGTTACTGGCTGGAAGTCGGGGGCTTGAAACTGGACTATTCGAAAAACCGCATTACCGACCAAACCCTAAACGGCCTGTTCGAACTGGCGCGCGAAAGCGGCCTGCCGGAAAAAACGCGCGCCATGTTTGCCGGCGAAAAAATCAACAACACCGAACACCGCGCCGCCCTGCACACCGCCTTGCGCAACCGTGCAAATACCCCCGTTTATGTGGACGGCGAAGACGTGATGCCGCAGGTTAATGCCGTACTCGGGCGCATGGGGCAGTTTGCCCATGCCGTGCGCAACGGCGGCTGGACGGGCCATACCGGCCAAGCCATCACCGACATCGTAAACATCGGCATAGGCGGTTCCGACCAAGGCCCGCTGATGATGTGCACCGCCCTCAAACCCTACGGCCACCCTCGCCTGCACATGCACTTCGTCTCCAACGTGGACGGCACGCAACTGCGCGACGTTTTGGAACAAGTCCGCCCCGAAACCACCCTGTTCGTCATCGCTTCCAAAACCTTTACCACCCAAGAAACCCTCACCAACGCTCATACCGCGCGCGACTGGTTTTTGCGCGTGGGGCGGGAAGAAGACATAGCCAAACACTTTGTCGCCGTATCCACCAACAAGGAAGCCGTATCCGCCTTCGGCATAGACACGGCCAACATGTTTGAATTTTGGGACTGGGTGGGCGGCCGCTACAGCCTGTGGTCGGCCATAGGCCTGCCCATCATGATTTATCTGGGCGAAGAAAACTTCATCCGAATGCTGGAAGGCGCGCACCTGATGGACCGGCACTTCATCAATGCCCCCTTCGAACAGAATATGCCCGTCCTGCTCGGCATGATAGGCATTTGGTATATCAACTACTTCGGCGGCGGCAGCCACGTCATCGCCCCCTACGACCAAAACCTGCATCACCTGCCGCGCTTCATCCAGCAGCTGGACATGGAAAGCAACGGCAAACAAACCGCCTGCGACGGCACGCCCGCCGATACCGACACCGGCCCCATCATCTGGGGCGAAACCGGCATCAACGGCCAGCACGCCTTCTTCCAACTGCTGCACCAAGGCACGCACATCACCCCCATAGACCTGATTGCCAGCCTGGAAAAACGCAGCAACCTGCCCGGCCATCACGAAATCCTGTTGTCCAACGTCTTTGCCCAGGCCGAAGCCTTCATGCGCGGCAAAACGGCGCAAGAAGTACGCGCCGAACTGCAGGCGCAGGGCATGGACGGCGAAGAAATCGAAAAACTCGTGCCGCACAAAACATTCAGCGGCAACCGCCCGACCAACATCCTGCTGCTGGACAAAATAGACCCGCAGAACATGGGCAGCCTGATTGCCCTATACGAACACAAAGTCTTCGTGCAGGGCGTGGTGTGGGGCATCAACAGCTTCGACCAATGGGGGGTGGAACTGGGCAAGCAGTTGGCCAAAACCATTCTGGCCGAACTGACGGGCGAAATCCCGCCGCAGCCGCACGACAGTTCCACCCAACACCTCATCCGCCTCTACCGCCGCGCCAACTGCGAAACAGACGGCACTTGCGATATTTTGAACCGCGAAGACGAGGCCGCGCAGCCAACCGCCCCCCGGCCCTGAGACAGCAAGGAGAAGCATCATGCAACTGAACGATTCCGCCCTGTTTAAAACCGAATGCCTGATAGGCGGGGCGTGGCGGCGTGCAGACGGCGGCCGCACCCTGGCCGTGTACGACCCCGCCACAGGCGGACATTTGGCCGACGTGCCCGATATGGGCGAAGACGAAACCCGCGCCGCCATTGCCGCCGCAGCCGCCGCGCAAAAAGGCTGGGCGGCACGCCCCGCCGCAGAACGAAGCCGCATCCTGCGCCGCTGGTTTGATTTGATGACGGCGCACCAAGAAGATTTGGCGCGCATCCTGACCGCCGAACAGGGCAAGCCGCTGGCCGAAGCACGCGGCGAAATCGCCTACGGCGCGTCTTATGTCGAATGGTTTGCCGAGGAAGCCAAGCGCGTTTACGGCGACACCATCCCCGCCCCTAGTGCAGACCGGCGCATCAGCGTCATCCGCCGGCCGGTCGGCGTGTGCGCCGCCATCACGCCGTGGAACTTCCCCAACGCCATGATTACCCGCAAAGCCGCGCCCGCATTGGCGGCAGGCTGCACCTTCATCGTCCGCCCCGCATCGAAAACGCCGTTATCCGCGCTGGCGGTTGCCGAACTGGCGCAGCGGGCGGGCATTCCGGCGGGCGTGTTCAACGTCATCACCGGTTCGTCCCGCGCCATAGGCGGCGTGCTGACCGGCGATGAAAAAATCCGCAAATTCAGTTTCACCGGCTCTACCGAAGTCGGCCGCGAACTGATGGCGCAATGCGCGGCCACGGTGAAAAGGATTTCCTTGGAATTGGGCGGCAACGCGCCGTTTATCGTGTTTGACGATGCCGATATAGACGCAGCCGTACAGGGCGCGATAGCCAGCAAGTTCCGCAACGCGGGGCAGACTTGTGTTTGTGCCAACCGTTTTTACATTCAAAGCGGCGTGTATGAGGCATTTGCCGCCAAACTCACGGCGGAAGTGAAAAAACTGAAAGTCGGCAAGGGTATGGACGAAGGCACGGACATAGGCCCTTTGATAGACCGGGCCGCCGTTTCCCATGTGCAAAGGCTGTTGGACGACGCGCGTGCCAAGGGCGGCAAAATCCTGTGCGGCGGTAGGGCGGACGGGTTGTTTGTGCAGCCTGCCGTGATTGCCGGCGCAGCGCGGGAAATGGCGGTGGCGGAAGAAGAAATCTTCGGCCCGGTCGCACCGCTGTTTTGCTTCGAGAGCGAAGAAGAAGCCGTAAAACTGGCCAACGACACCGAATACGGCCTGGCATCGTATCTGTACAGCCGCGACATGGCCCGCATCACCCGAGTATCCGAAGCCTTGGAATACGGCATGGTGGCGGTGAACACGGGCGCGTTGTCCAACGCGGCCGCGCCCTTCGGCGGCGTGAAACAGTCGGGCATGGGCAGGGAAGGTTCGCGCTACGGCATGGACGAATATCTGGAAATGAAATACATCGTTACGGCGGGTATTTAGCAAGCCTAGGTTGGGTCCAGACCCGGTAAAACCGTCAGGCTATCCGAAACGTTGGGTTTGCCAACCCAATTTACCCACTATGGAGGAAATGGCAATG
>JAUMUU010000088.1 GCA_030530545.1 Neisseria sp.
CGCCGAACAGGTTTTCGCTCATGGCGGAGCATTCGATGTGCCAGCCCGGACGGCCCTTGCCCAACGGGCTTTCCCATGCCGGTTCGCCCTCTTTGGCGGCCTTCCACAACACGAAATCCAAGGGGTCGCGTTTGAAACCGTCTACTTCCACACGTTCGCCCGCGCGCAAATCGTCCAGCGACTTGCCCGACAACTGCCCGTAGGCGGCAAACTCGCGCACGGCGTAGTAAACATCGCCGTTGGCGGCAGGGTAGGCCTTGCCGTTTTGAATCAGCGTTTCAATCATGGCTATCATCTGCGGGATGTTTTCCGTGGCCTTAGGCTCTATGTCGGGCCGCAACACGCCCAGCGCGTCGGCATCTTCGTGCATGGCCTGAATGAAACGCGCGGTCAGTTCGCCTATGGTCTCGCCGTTTTCAGCGGCACGGGCGATGATTTTGTCGTCTATGTCGGTGATGTTGCGCACATAAGTGAGCGGATAGCCGCATTCGCGCAGCCAGCGGGCAATCATGTCGAACACCACCATCACGCGGGCGTGGCCCAAGTGGCAGTAGTCGTACACGGTCATGCCGCAGACGTACATACGCACGTTTTCGGGATTGATGGGGGAAAAGGGTTCTTTTTGGCGGGTCAGGGTGTTGTAGAGGGTGGTCATGGATATCTCGGGATATTGCGAATATTGGATAATTTTAAATGTTTGGGTTCGGGCATTAATTGTCCTACAGAATAATCTGTTTGTATTATAGGTGGGAAAGAAAAATTCGGATTGGTGTCGAATCGGATGCGTTTAAATATGGTTAAGAGGCAGGCCCATAAAATATGGCGCATGGTTTTTCCTTAGTATGCTTCGCCCACCCGGGGGCCTTGGGCGGTATCCTGTGGCGTGGAGAGGGCGGAAACCGCTTGGCGGGCGGCTTGAAATTCCCCGGTCCGCATCATTATCCGCGCCTGCCGGGGGCTCAGGCCTGCGGCCATGTTTTGCCAGTGTCCTGCCAGGGAAGGGTTGGGCGGGGCGGAAAAGCCTTCAAGCAGTTCGTCCGCCAAATCCGGTCGGTTGCAAACCAAAACAATGTCGCAGCCTGCCTCGAACGCCTGCTTGGCACGCTGCCTGATGCCGCCTGCGGATGCCGCGCCCTCCATGGTCAGGTCGTCTGAAAAAACAACCCCGCGAAAGCCCAGTTTCTGCCGCAGTATTTCTTGCAGCCAAAAGGGCGAAAACCCGGCCGGGCGGCTGTCCGCCCGCTCATATACGACATGGGCGGGCATGACGGCGGCCATGCCGGCGGCGGACAAGGCCGCAAAGGGGCGCAGGTCGGCGGCCTCGATTTCGCGCAAGGGTCTGGAATCCACCGGCAGGACGGTATGGCTGTCGCCTCCGGCAAAGCCGTGTCCGGGGAAATGCTTGCCGCAGGATTTCATGCCGCCGCGCCTCATCCCCCTTTGCAGTGCCGAAGCCAGGGCGGCCACCACGTCGGCATCATGGTGGAAGCTGCGGTTGCCGATGACGGCGCAGCGTCCCCAGTCCAAATCCAAAACCGGCGCGAACGACAAATCTATGCCGCAGGCGGCCAGTTCCGCCGCCAACACCCAACCGGCCGCCTCGGCCAGCCTTTGCGCTTCCTCCGCGCCCCCGGTGTCCCATATCCTTCCCAATACGCCCATGGCGGGCAGGCGGGTGAAGCCTTGGATGAAACGCTGGACGCGCCCTCCTTCATGATCGACGGCGACTATCAGCTCGGGGGAACGAAGGGCCTTGATTTGCCCGGTCAGGCGGCGGAGCTGCACGGGGTTTTGAAAATTCCGGCGAAACAGTATCACGCCTCCTATGGCGGGGTGGAGCAGGCGTTGTTTTTCGGCATCGTCCAAACTGTGGGATTGCACATCGGCCATGACGGGTCCCAGGGGCATGACGGGTTTCATCGGTCATTCCTTTTGGCTTGAAACCCCGCCCCTAGGGGCGGAAGTGTCGGTTTTGTGGTTGTTTGAAATCGCAATGCCGCCTTATGTGCCGCAGTCTTGCGGTCGGGCGCATTCTATTTTCAGGGCGACGAACAGGCGGTGTCCCTGACGCTGCACCAGCAGGGGGACGTGGCTGCCGTCGGCGGCGGTTTTCAGTGCGTCATTCAGTGTTTTTTCGTCGCCGACTTCCCGGTTGCCGACCGCCAATATGGCATCGCCTTTTTTAATGCCCGCCCTGGCGGCCGTACCTTCGGCGCGGCTGACCACCAGGCGTTTTGTGTCTTTTTCGGTTTGTTCGGTCAGCGTCAGGCCGGTTTTCGCTATGCTGAAACTGCGGTTTTGCGGTTTGCCGCCTTTGCCGCCTTCTTCTTTTTTATCGTCTTTTTCCGTGTTGCCGCTGTTTTTGTCGGCGCTGTCGAGCAGGATTTTCTGTTCCAGGGTTTTGCCGTCCCGCCAAACGGTCAGGGTAACTTCCTTGCCGGGCATGGTCCAGCCCACCATGACGGGCAGTTCGTTGGAGGAACGCACGTCCTCGCCGTTTACCTTCAATACCACGTCGCCCGCCAGCAGGCCGGATTTGGCGGCGGGTCCCTCGGGTATGACTTCGGAAATCAGCGCGCCTGCGGGTTTGGCCAGGCCGAAGGATTGGGCAAGGCGGTAATCCACTTCCTGGATAATCACGCCCAAACGGCCGCGCTGCACTTTGCCCGTGGTTTTGAGCTGTTCGGAAACGTTCATGGCCACGTCTATGGGGATGGCGAAAGAGATGCCCATGAAACCGCCGCTGCGGCTGTAAATCTGCGAGTTGATGCCGACCACTTCGCCGTTGAGGTTGAACAGGGGGCCGCCCGAATTGCCGGGGTTTACGGCAACGTCGGTTTGGATGAAGGGGGTGTAGTTCTCGTTGGGCAGGCTGCGCCCCTTGGCCGAGACTATGCCCGAGGTGATGCTGTTTTCAAAGCCGAAGGGCGCGCCTATGGCCGCCACCCATTCGCCGGCCTTCAATTTTTTCGCATCGCCTATCCGGACGGTTTGCAGTCCGTTTGCATCGATTTTCAACAGGGCGATGTCGGTTTGCGGGTCCGAGCCTACCAGCCGGGCCGAAAATTCGCGTTTGTCGTTGAGGGTTACTTTGATGTCGGTGGTCGCGCTGACGACGTGGGTGTTGGTCAGGATGTAGCCGTCCGGGCTGATGATGAACCCCGAACCCAGGTTGTCGTCCTCTTCGTCCTCGCCCTCTTCGGGGTTTTGTATGGAGGGGATTTCCGGTACCAGGCGTTTGAAAAAGTCGCGGAAGGGGTCTTCGTCCAAGGAACGGTCCAGGTCGTCTTTGGCTTTGTCGCCGCCCTTGTCTTTGTTGTTGTAGGCCTGGATATTGACCACCGTCGCCCCCTCCTGTTCCATCAGCCGGGTGAAGTCGGGCAGCAGCATGTCGATTTTGCCGTTTTCGGTTTGCGCCTCAACCGGACGGAGGTAGGCCTGCCCGTCCTTTTTACGCCCCCCGCCGTCGCCGCAGGCCGCCAGGGCAAGCAGCAGGGCAAGGGAAACGGCAGTGCCGGCGCGGTAGGGGAAAGGGGTGCTCATCGTTGTTCCTTGATAATGTTTGAAGCCCCGCCCCCGGGGCGGCAGGATGGGGTCGGGGGCGGCTTGGGCGGATTTTAACGAAACGGCTTCCAATCCGCCAGCCGCCGTCATCCCTGCCGCCGGGGCCGGTTGTCGCCTGCGGTTTTCAGACGGCCTGTTTTTTTCCCGGCAAACGGGTACAATCGCGTTGTTTTTGCGGCCGAGCAGCCGTTTTTTCCTTATTTTCCGAACCAAGGCCGTCTGAAAAGCGGGCGGCAGCGAATCCCTATGCAGACAACCCTGATACAGAAACTGACCTCCGGCCGCGCCGTTATCGGCATTATAGGCTTAGGTTACGTCGGCCTGCCGCTGATGCTGCGCTACAGCGAAGCCGGCTACAAAGTCCTGGGCTTTGACATCGACGGCGAAAAGACCGCCAAACTCAATGCCGGCCTGAGCTATATCGAACACATCCCGGGCGGCAAAATCGCATCGGCGCGGGCGGCGGGCTTTGAGGCCACCACCGATTTTTCGCGCATAGGCGAGGCCGATGCCCTGATATTGTGCGTGCCCACCCCGCTCAACAAATACCGCGAACCCGACATCAGCTTCATCACCGACACCGCCGATGCCGTCAAAGCCCGCCTGCGGCCGGGGCAGATATTGTCGCTGGAATCCACCACCTACCCCGGCACGACCGAAGAAGAACTCCTGCCGCGCATGGAAGAGGGCGGGCTGAAAGTCGGCCGCGACATCTTTTTGGTATATTCCCCCGAGCGCGAAGACCCGGGCAACCCCCATTTCGAAACCCGCACCATCCCTAAGGTAATCGGCGGCCACACGGCGGCCTGCCTGGAGGCGGGTTTGGCACTGTACCGCCCGGCCATAGACAAAGTCGTCCCCGTCAGCAGCACCAAGGCGGCCGAACTGACCAAACTCTTGGAAAACATCCACCGCGCGGTCAATATAGGCCTGGTAAACGAAATGAAGATCGTCGCCGGCAAAATGGGCATAGACATACACGAAGTCATAGATGCGGCGGCCACCAAGCCCTTCGGCTTCGTACCATACTACCCCGGGCCCGGCCTGGGCGGGCACTGCATCCCCATAGACCCCTTCTACCTTACCTGGAAGGCGCGCGAATACGGCATAAACACCCGCTTTATCGAACTGGCGGGCGAAGTCAATTCCGCCATGCCCGATTATGTGGTAAACAAAACCATATTGGCCCTAAACGGCTGCGGCCGCGCCATCAACCGCGCGCGCATCCTAATCCTGGGTGTCGCCTACAAAAAAAACGTGGACGACATGCGCGAAAGCCCGTCCGTACACATCATGGAAAAACTGCGCGATCTGGGCGCGGATATCGCCTATAGCGACCCACACGTCCCCGTATTCCCCAAAATGCGCGAACACCGCTTCGCACTTCAAAGCGAAGAACTGACCGCAGACAACCTGGCGCGTTTCGACTGCGTCATCCTGGCCACCGACCACGACAAATTCGACTACGGCCTGCTTAGGCAGTCGGCCCGCCTCATCATAGACACGCGCGGCAGGTTTCGCGGCAGCCGGGAGGACAAAATCATCCCGGCCTGAACACCGGGGGCTTGGGGCATAAAGGCAACGGGCGGATGCGGCCCGGGCCGTTTCCCCAAGCGGTGCGCGTCAAATGGAAAAATCTTCCACCACCGGCGAATACAGCAACTGCTCCAAACGGCCTTTGGTCAGCTCCGGCTCGAATAACTCGATAAAATCATAAATATAGCCGCGCAAATAACTGTCCGCGCGCAACAGCAGGCTGGTATGGCAGGGTTCTATCAATTGCGATATATCGACCAGCGTCAAACCGCTGTCGGCTTGGGCATCATAAGCGATTTTGGCCATAATCCCTATGCCCAAACCCAGCCTGACATAAGTTTTCAGCACATCGGCATCCATAACCGACAAAGCCACATTGGGCTGCACCCCCGCCTTATTGAAGGCGCGGGCGATACTCGTACCCGGATTGAAGGCAAATTCATAAGTAATCAGCGGGTATTGCGCGACCAGCGGGATGGACAAAGCCCCCTTGTGGTCCAACAGGGGGTGGCTGTCGGGCAGCAACAGGCCGTAATGCCAGCGCGAACACGGTATGCGCCGCAAATCGCCCCCCGTCTCCGGCAGTTCGGACGAAATGGCGAAATCCGCCCCGCCCGATGCCACCATCTGCACGATGCCCTCGGGCGTGCCCTGGCGGATATTGAGCCTTACCTTGGGATAATCGGCCACAAAGCGCGAAACGGCCCGGGGCAGCACATAGCGCGCCTGGGCGTGGGTGGTGGCTATGGTCAGCGTGCCGGTATCCTGCTTGGCAAACTCATTGCCTATATTCTTAATATTTTGAATATCATGTAAAATCCTCTCCGCCATTTGCAAGACCGCCTTGCCCGGCTGGGAGACCGAAATAATCCGCTTCCCGCTGCGGATAAAGATTTGGATGCCCAGTTCCTCCTCCAAAAGCCTGATTTGCTTGGACACCCCGGGCTGCGAGGTAAACAGCGCGTCGGCCGCCTCGGATACATTCAGATTGTGGCGGTAGACTTCAAGGGCATAGCGCAATTGTTGGAGCTTCATGGCGGAGGGATATATTCGGGCGGTATGATGAAAGGGCGCAAATGTAGCATAAAAAGCGGCGGCTGTTTGGAAAAAGCGGCCGGATTGTTAAAGTATTTGTTTTTGAACAAACAAGCCCGAAATTGCCGTTGGCGTAAAATGCCGATGAATCAAAACCTTGTTGCTTTTGTACAACGAATGCGCCCCAAGGCCTGCGTTTTGCCGGCAAATGAATGACACGAAGTTGATTTTTCGGCATGATGCGGCATTAGGAAGCAGACCGCCCGGCCAGCCGGTGCGTATACGCTATTAACAGTTTGTGTGCGGGTCTTGTCGGAATATTCGTTTGGGCTTTACGTGAAGGCCGGGCAATTAAGCAAGGCACAGATTGCGGAGCAATCTAAAATTTTGTAAGATTAAACGCATTGAGAGTGTAATCCTGCTGTTTCAGATTCTGCCGCAACGGGTGCGGTCTGTAATTTACAATGCGTCGGCATTTGCCGGCGTACAGCAACCTTATTGATGAGGGAATAATAATGACCAAACAACTTAAATTGGGTGCATTAATCGTTGCCGCCATCGCTTCTGCCAATGCCATGGCAGCCAGCGAACCGCATACCAAACACGGTTATGTCGTCAGCCGCCAGACCCAGGACGTCGTCCGCAACAACTTTGGCGAATGTTGGAAAACCACTTATTTCGACAAGGCTACCCAAGGCCGCGTCGAGTGCGGCGATGCCGAGGCGCAGGTCAGCACACCCGTTACCGAGGAAGTGAACGAGACGGTATCCCTGTCTGCGGAAACCCTGTTTGGTTTCGATAAAGACAACCTGCAGGCCTCCGCCGTGGAAACCCTGAACAACCTGTCCGCCCGCCTGAACAACACCGAAGTCCAATCGGTCAGTGTGGAAGGCCATACCGACTTCATGGGTTCGGAGAAATACAACCAGGCCTTGTCCGAACGCCGCGCCAACGTCGTGGCCAACTATCTGGCCAACAACGGTATTCCCGCTTCCAAAATCTCCGCTGTCGGCTTAGGCGAAACCCAGGCCCAGATGACCGCTTCCTGCCAAGAGGAAGTGGGCAAATTGGGACGCAAGGTTTCCAAAGCCAAAAAACGCGCTGCTTTGATTGCGTGTATCGCGCCCGACCGCCGTGTGGATGTCAAAATCAACAGCATCATCACCAAGCAGATTACGACCGGCGGCGTGGACGGACAAAGCGAACGCCCCGCTTCCGACAACCACTGGATGCCCGGCGAAAAATCTTCCATCCACGGTTATACCCGCTGGTAAGGAAATATTTTGCAAAAACCCCGCCCCGGCGGGGTTTTATGTTGTGTGCAGACGGTGTTTCTGCCTGCGGCGGATAGGTTTGCCCCCCGATTTTGCCCGTTATGTTTCAACACACAGGGCCGCACATAAGGCGCAGCCCTGTGTGTTGCCCTGATTTGGAAGGGGTTACACCCCTCCCAAACAAACCCAAATCCTACCGCCCTGAAGGGCGGGGTTTCAACCATTAAGGAACTAT
>JAUMUU010000089.1 GCA_030530545.1 Neisseria sp.
CCAATGATCCGGCCAAGCCCGATAACGGCGGTAGCGATACCAAGCCCAACGATCCGGCCAAGCCTGATAATGGAAGCGGTGATACCAAGCCTAACCCGCCCGCTACGGCGGAAGGCGGTTATACCCTGCATGATCATCCCGTGTACGGCAAATATATAGATGCGGCCGAGTTCGGCACGGACCCCACGGGCAAAACCGACAGCCTGCCCGCGATACAGGAAGCCTTGCGCGCGGCGGAGAAGGAAAGTGCCGCCTTAAAGGCGGGAAATGCCGATGCCAAGGGTGTGTTTGTTTATCTGAAAGGTACGTTGTATGTTTCCGACCAGATTGTGATAGACAAGAAAACCTCCCATGTCGGGGGGTTGTTCGGGGACGGTATGACGGGGCGCAGCGCCAACGGCGAGGGCACGGAAATCCGTTTCGACAAGCTGCAGGAAGAGAGGTTCAATTCCAATACCAATGAGATGGATATCCGCAGTGATGCGGGTGTGCTGGTGGACGGGGTGAACGGTGTAACTATTGCCAATTTGTCGGTGAAATATACTGCAGATGATTTTTACCGCGAAGGTTATAGTTATTTCGGCAAGGTAAACGGTATTGTGGTGAATGATGCCGACCATACCACTATCCGTTCCGTGGAGGTTTCGGGTGCGAATAGGGCGGGCGTGTATTTCGGTTCGACCAAGACTTTGGAGAAGGACGAGCATTCGAATGACGGCCGGACTTATAAGGCGCGCCTGATAAGCGGCGATGTGGATGTGGATTATGAGCATCTGCCCTATGGCGAAAACAACCGGGTCGAAGACAGTTATATGCACCACAACCGTGTGGCGGGGGTAATGTTCGGTTATCAGAAGGATTTTACCGCCCATAACAATGTGTTGGAACGCAACGGCCATGAGGCTGACGGCGGCACGGGTTACGGTATTGCGTCTATGGCGGGCAGCTACAATAAGGGGATTACGTTTACCGACAATAAGACCGACCATAATTACCGCAAGGGTTTGGACATCCACGACGGCAACCATATTACGATTGCCAATAATCAGTCCAACGGCGACCGCCTGTACGGTATAGCGGTGTATAACCGCCAGTTTGTGATGAACGATGTGCAGATTAAGAATAATACCGTTGTGCAGGATGCGGATTTTCGTTTGGAAAAGGATGACGGTAATCTTGATAATTTCCCCTATGAGGTGGTTTATCACGGTTATTCGGGCATTCAGTTGATGACCAATACGCAGTTTCGCGATTTCAACAGTGATGTGGCGGGCAAGTTTACGGTCAGCGGCAATACCCTCAAGGGGCTGGATGTTTATAAGGACAATATCCAGACTTTCGGTATAGAGTTCCGCAATCATGAGAGTAAGACGGATTACCGCGTGGATATTACGGATAATGTTTTGGAGGGTGCGTCTACCAAGTCTCTGATTGCGGTTATCAATAATACCAAAAACCGTGCGACGGGCGAGTTGGGCGAGGGCATGGGTACGGTGAATATCAGCGGCAATAAGGCGCATGTGGACGAAATCGCCGCCGGACGCTCCGCCATCGTGGTGGCCGAAGACCAGGATTCGCACGGCGACAAGCTGCGCGGTTCGGTAACGGTGAAGGATAATGAAGTTGTTGTGGAAAAGGAAAATTATGGCGATACGGAGTCGGTGTATATCCGTGCCAATGCCAAGCATTATGATGTTTCGGGCAATGAGCTGACCAGCAACGGGGAGGCCAAGCATTCGTTTATTGTGATTAATAACGATACCTCCCACAAGGCGACCGCCGAGGTAAACGGCAACCACCTGCACAGTACGACTTGGGACAGTGATACGGGCGGAAAATGGTCGCGCTGGCTGACTAAAACCGGCGGCGAAGTCGATTTGCAATCGGCCGAGGGCAATACGCACAACGGTGCGAAAGCCCCGCTGTTGGCGGAATATCAGGCCGAGGTGGACAGCCATAAGGTTTCTTTGGTGTCCGCGCTGGAAAAACACGACGGCCAGGACCATGACGGTTTGTTCGATGCAGGCAGCCGGTTGGGTTTGTCGGATTTGCTTTCGCCGCAGGATTTGGGCGGAAGCGGCGGAACTTTGTCGGATTTCCACGGCAGCCGGGACGGGCAGGCTTATTATTCGTCCGATGCGGTTTGGAACGAGCAGGTTTTGCCCAGTACGGAGGGTTTGAATATTCTGTGATGCAAAGGCCGTTTTAAAGGCCAAGGCCGTCTGAAATCCGTTTTTTTGGGGTTTCAGACGGCCTTTTTTGTGTTTTTTGGCAAAATCGGCATGTGATTAGGCGGGTGTTTGGCCGTTTTCTATGCACAATTGGATTTTCTTTTCCGCCTCTTTGCGGCTTTGGGTGAAAAAGCGGTCGGTTTGGGCTATGGTACGTATTTTTTCAAAGCAGGGCAGGGCGCGGGCGTAATCCCGTTCGGCCAGATGGCTGTCGCCGATAAGGTTTAGGGCGTTGATGCGCGCATAGTCCAAATCCGTCCCTCCGCCTTCGCAACCGTCCAGCAGGGCTTGGGCGTGCGCGCGCGCCTGCGGGTATTTGCCTTCCGCCAAGTATAAATTGGCGGTTTTTTGTTTCAGGGAAACATAAGTTTCGCTGTTTTTGGCCGGGGCATAGGCATTGAAGGCGGCATCCAGCATACGGCGGGCGGCTTCGTAGTCGCCCGTTTTTTCGTAACACAGGGCCAGGTTCTCCAAACACAAAACAGACGCGCCCGCCAAGCCGCGTTCGCCGTTTTTACGCAGCAGCAGTTTGTACAGGCGTATGGCCTCGGGGTAATTTTTTTGGATGCGCCAGTCGTAGGCCAGCGAATTGACGGCTTCCAAGCCGTAGTTGAAAAACTCGTTGCCGTGGTTTTCGGCGGCGGGGTCCTTCATCAGGGTTTCGTACAGTCCGCGCGCCTGTTCGAAGTTGAATTTGCGCGAATGGTATTGGGCCAGGTGGAATATGCCGTACAGCCGTTGCGCCTTGTATTCGGGCCGGTCGCGGCTTGCTTCTATGATTTGTTCCAAAATTACGGCATATTCGGGCCGGTCGCTTTTGTGCGCCGCGAACAGTTCTTGGCTTTGCGCCATCAGCTTTTGCAAGGTATCCATATTCCTCCCCCTTAGGGCATGGGCCGCCCGCGCCCGGTCATGAAGGCGGGTGGGATTATAGCGCAAGGGGGCATTAAGGGATTTTGATAAAACTTGACATTTCCTTGCAATCGCAACACTATGCCCGCGCATGATGCGGTCCAAGCCGCATCGTCCGTTTGTGCGGGGCGGCCGGATGTGCGGCCCCGCGTATCGAAAAACATCATTAGAAAAAGGGCTTTGCCATGACCCAACCTTCCCACGACCCCTATGCGGCCTACCGCGAGCTGACGCTGCGGGGCATGATACTCGGCGCGCTGATTACCGTGGTGTTTACCGCGTCCAATGTTTACCTCGGCCTGAAAGTCGGGCTGACTTTCGCCTCGTCCATTCCGGCGGCGGTGATTTCCATGGCGGTTTTGAAATTTTTCAAAGGCGCGAATATTTTGGAAAACAATATGGTGCAGACGCAGGCCTCGGCGGCCGGCACGCTCTCCAGCATCATTTTCGTGCTGCCCGGCCTGCTGATGGCGGGCTATTGGAGCGGCTTCCCGTTTTGGCAGACCGCGCTGTTGTGTATGGCGGGCGGGATTTTGGGGGTGATTTTCACCGTGCCGCTGCGCTATGCCATGGTGGTGAAGAGTGATTTGCCCTATCCCGAGGGCGTGGCGGCGGCCGAGATTTTGAAGGTCGGCAGCCGCGAGGGGGCGGAAAACCAACAGGGCGGCAGCGGCATTAAGGAATTGGCGGCCGGGGGCGCGCTGGCGGGCGTGATGAGTTTCTGCGCCGGCGGTTTGCGCGTGGCGGCCGACGGCGCGAGTTATTGGTTTAAAAGCGGGGCGGCGATTTTCCAACTGCCCATGGGCTTTTCCCTCGCCCTGCTGGGCGCGGGCTATTTGGTCGGGCTGACGGGCGGCATTGCCATTCTGCTGGGGATAGTCATGGCCTGGGGCGTGGCCGTGCCGTATTTTTCGTCTGCCGCGCCGCAGCCTGCCGATATGGAGATGATTCCTTATGCCATGCAGCTGTGGAAGGAAAAGGTGCGCTTTATAGGCGCGGGCACTATAGGCATTGCGGCGGTGTGGACGCTTTTGACGCTGTTAAAGCCCATGGCCGAAGGGATGAGGCTGTCGTTTAAGAATTTCGGCGGCGGAGAACACGCGGCCGGACGCACGGAAAGGGATTTGTCGCCCAAAGCCATGATTTTGTGGGTGTTGGCCATGATGCTGGTGTTGGGCGTGTCGTTTTACCATTTTATAGGCGATTCGCATATTTCAGGCGGCATGGCCTGGCTGTTGGTTGTCGTCTGCACGCTTTTGGCCTCGGTCATAGGTTTTCTGGTTGCCGCCGCCTGCGGTTATATGGCGGGCTTGGTCGGTTCGTCTTCCAGCCCGATTTCGGGGGTGGGGATAGTGTCTGTGGTGGCGATTTCGCTGGTGCTGCTGCTGGTGGGCGAATCCCACGGCCTGATGGCGGACGATGCCAACCGCAAATTCCTGCTCGCGCTGACGCTGTTTTGCGGCTCGGCGGTGATTGCGGTGGCTTCGATTTCCAATGACAATCTGCAGGATTTGAAAACGGGTTATCTGGTGAAGGCCACGCCTTGGCGGCAGCAGGTCGCGCTGATTATAGGCTGCATAGTCGGGGCGTTTGTGATTTCGCCGGTGTTGGAACTGCTCTATGAAGCCTATGGCTTTACGGGGGCTATGCCGCGTGAGGGCATGGACGCGGCGCAGGCCCTGGCCGCCCCGCAGGCGACTTTGATGACGACTATTGCCACGGGGATTTTCTCGCACAATCTGCAATGGGATTATATCTTTGCCGGCGTGGTTGTCGGCGCGGTGCTGATTGCGGCCGATTTGGCGTTGAGAAAGTCCTCGGGCGGCCGCTTCGCGCTGCCGGTGCTGGCGGTGGGGATGGGGATTTACCTGCCGCCCTCCATCAATATGCCCATAGTGGCCGGCGCGCTGCTGGCGGCGGTGTTGAAGGGCATTATCGCCCGCAAGGCGGAAAACCGCGAAGAACGCCTGAAAAACGCCGACCGCATAGGCACGCTGTTTGCCGCCGGCCTGATTGTGGGCGAAAGCCTGATAGGCGTGATTTTGGCCTTCATCATCGCCGTTTCCGTAACCAACGGCGGCTCGGATGCGCCGCTGGCCCTGAATCTGGAAAACTGGGATGCGGCCGCCAAATGGCTGGGGCTGGCGTTTTTCCTGTCGGGTATGGCGATGTTTGCCCAACGTGTGTTGAAGGCGGGACGCGCGCAATAATTGCAGGATGAGGCAAGGCCGTCTGAAACAACTTCAGACGGCCTTTTGCCGCAAAAAACCGCTTTCGGCGAAAGTCTGCCCATCATTGTCCGCATTATAGTGGATCAAAATAAAAATGAGACAAGGTGGCAACGAGAACCATGTACGGATAGCACATAGGGGCGTTGGCAACGCTGTATCATTGCGATTTTAATCCACTATACTTATAATCCGCTCGCCCTGCCTTACACAAGGCAGATACAACCTTCCCACAAAAGGAAACCTTATGAAATTCAAACACGCACTGACCGCCGCCCTTTCCGCCCTCGCCCTGCTGGCCGCCGCGCCGGCCCTGGCCGATGACGACGACAGGGACGATGATGAAGACCGCCGCCCGCGCTACAGCCAAAGCCACAAAGCGAAAAAAACGCGCGCCAAACACGGCCGCCACATCAGCCGCGAACAGGCCAAACGCGCCGCCCTGTCCCGGGTCGGCGGACGCGTGAAAGATATCGATTTCGACCGCGACGACGACCGTCCGCATTACGATGTCGAAATCACCAAAAACGGGCGCGAATACGACGTAAAAGTAGATGCCCGCACCGGCCGCGTCATTTCCGTCCGCCGCGAAGACTGAATCCGGCCGTAAAAAAACCGCCCCACACCCCGTTTCGGATGTCGGGCGGTTTTTTCAAAAACACCGGCTCAACTGGCGAAAGTATCGCACTGCCCGATATCGCCGCCTTCAAAGCCCCGTTTGAACCAATACACCCGCTGTTGCGAACTGCCGTGGGTAAAACTGTCGGGAACCACATAACCCTGACTGCGCTTTTGCAGCGTATCATCCCCCACCGCCTCGGCCGCATTGACGGCCTCCTCAATATCCCCTTCCTCCAACAAATCCTGCCTTTGCGCGTCTCTGGCCCAAATACCGGCAAAACAATCGGCCTGCAGCTCCAACTTGACCGACAACCTATTGGCCTCCGCCTTGCCCGCCTGCTGCTGCATACTGTGCACCTGCGGCAAAATCCCCAACAAATTCTGCACATGGTGGCCGATTTCATGGGCAATCACATAACCGAAGGCCGTATCGCCCGCCGCGCCCAACTTATTGCGCATCTCTTCATAAAAAGACAAATCCAAATAAACCCTCTTATCGGCGGGGCAGTAAAAAGGCCCCATGGCAGCCTGCCCCATGCCGCAGGCAGTGTTCGTGCCGCCCGTATACAAAACCAGCCTGGCGGGCGTATAAGTCGCGCCGCGTTGCGAAAAATACCGCGCCCACACCTTTTCCGTATCGGCCAGCACCACCCCCGCCAAAGCCTTCAACTGCGCCTCCTGCCTACTGTCCATCGTTGCGGCCTGCCGCGTGCCGCCGCCCAATTGCGCCGCCCCGCCGACCAGCCCCGACAAATCCACACCGTAATACGCGCCCACCAGCACGACAATCAGGCCTATGATGCCCATGCCGCCCCCGCCGCCGCCGCCCTCACCGCGCCTGTCTTCTATATTGCTGCTCTGTTCCCTTCCCTGCCAACGCATGATATTGTTCCTTCCAAACACAAAATATTGCGAAACCGCCGTATGTATCAAACATGGCGGATTAAATATAGTGGATTAAAATAAAAATGAGACAAGGCGGCGAGCCGCAGACAGCCCGTAGGTACGATTAGCCGCTTCCAGGCGGCGTAATCGTACGCACGAATCCTTCCTCTTTTCACACCAACGTTTTCACATCCGCACTTGCCTGTTTTTTGAATTTTCCACCTTACGGGTTTTTCCATCCGTACGACTACGCCGCCGGGCGGCTAATCGTACCTACTGCCTGCTCGATGCCAAAGCAGGCATAGGTTGGGTTTTGACCCGACAAAACCTTTAAATCCCTAACGTTTTGTCGGGTTTGCCAACCCGGCCTGCCATTCCATTCGGGCTTCCTGCCAATATAGCCCGTAGGTACGATTAGCCGCTTCCAGGCGGCGTAATCGTACGCACGAATCCTTCCTCTTTTCACACCAACGTTTTCACATCCGCACTTGCCTGTTTTTTGAATTTTCCACCTTACGGGTTTTTCCATCCGTACGACTACGCCTCCGGGCGGCTAATCGTACCTACTGCCGTTTGGGCTTCCTGCCAATATATAAAAAATGAGACAAGGCGGCGAGCCGCAGACAGTAAGGTAAGGCGAGCCAACGACTTAGCCTTGCCATTTCAATTCACCATATTAATCGGGGCATTGCCCATGCCGTCTCGGCCTTTA
>JAUMUU010000205.1 GCA_030530545.1 Neisseria sp.
GCGAAATCAAGAATGAAATCATGAAGTTTTACGAAATCCTGATGCAGTTCAACCCGAAACTTTTGGGCGGCAAGCTGCCGGATAACGGGTTCTTCTTGGCTTAAAAGGGGAGAAAGGCCGTCTGAAAGTGTAGAATAGTTGTAAATATTCAATCTTCTATTTTTCAGACGGCCTATTAAAATAATAGTTAGAAAAGTACACAAAAAGCCGTTGCAATACCTGAAATATTGGGATATGACCTAATCTACGCTTGCTATTTAATTGTTAAAACAAGGAATTTTTATGAACAAACAACCCTTGACCATCGCCGAACAAGGCAGCTTTTTCGTAAGTGGCACAGTAATTCAGGCAGACGGTGCATACAGCACCGAAAACCCGATGAGCCACGCAGGGCAAACCTTTCATGGCGACCATGCCTACGTTTCCTACCAAATTCCCGTAAACGCCCGCCGCCTGCCGCTCGTTTTCCTGCACGGCGCAGGACAATCGGGCAAAACCTGGGAATCCACACCCGACGGGCGCGAAGGCTTCGGCACGCTATTTCTGCGGCGCGGTTTTGCCACCTATCTTTTAGACCAGCCCCGACGCGGACGCGCGGGCAACAGCACTATCGCCGACAACTCGTCCGTGTTGCCCAACGACCAGTTTTGGTTTGAAAACTTCCGCATGGGCATCTTCCCGAACCTGTTTGCAGACGGGCAATTTCCCAAAGATGCCGCCAGCCTGAACCAGTTTTTTCGCCAAATCACACCCAACACCGGCGCGTATGACTTGAACGTGGTGTCCGATGCCGTTGCTGCCGTGTTCGACCGCATTGGCGAAGGCGTACTGATTACCCACTCGCAAGGCGGCGGCCCAGGCTGGCAAACTGTGCTAAAAAACCCTGAAAAAGTGAAAGCCGTCGTTTCCTACGAACCCGGCACCGAGTTTGTTTTCCCCGAAAACGAAATGCCGAGTGTAGCCACACCCGCTAACGACGCTGCCAACATTTCACTCTCGCAGCCTATCAGTGCCGAACGTTTCGCCCTGCTGACCCAAATGCCCATTGTCATCTACTACGGCGATTACATTTCGGCAGACAACCCACACTGGGCATCACAACGGTGGATTGAGCGCATCCATATGGCGCAAGCTTTCGCCGACTGTGTCAACCGCCACGGTGGCGATGCCAGTGTTGTGCGCCTGCCTGAAATCGGCATACGCGGCAACAGCCATTTTGCCTTTGCCGAAGCAAATAACGTGGAAATCGCTGATGTGCTGGAGAATTGGCTTAAAGAAAAAGGCTTGGATTAGATTCATCTGGAGACCTCAGTTAAATATTCATGTCTAATAAATCTAAAACAATATAACCAGCTTTTTTCAGACGACCTATCATCCTCAAACCATCCCCATCAACCAACACCCCAAACCATGATCAAAACCGACAAAATCCGCAAGCCCCAACCCGTGCTGTTCTACATCATCGACTACCTTTGGAGCGGCTTTGCCGGTTTGGGCGTGGCGATGGCGGTGGTGGCGTTGTGGGCGTGGGGCAGTGCCATGTTCGGCGAATTTATGCTGCCTGCGCCGGTGGAGGTTTTTCAAAAGTCGTTTGA
>JAUMUU010000090.1:0-3449 GCA_030530545.1 Neisseria sp.
GCGACATCTGGCGTATGTGCCAAACCAAAGACGCGCCGGTCAAAGACTGGGTGAAACTGGCGGTCGAACGCGCCCGTTTGAGCAACACGCCCGCCGTGTTCTGGCTGGACGAAAACCGTCCGCACGACAAAAGCCTGCTTGCCAAAGTGAAAACCTATCTTGCCGAACTCGATACAAACGGCCTCGACATCCGCGTCCTTGCGCCCGAAGAAGCCGCCAAGTTCAGTTTAGGCCGTCTGAAAAACGGCGAAGACACCATTTCCGTAACCGGCAACGTCTTGCGCGACTACCTGACCGACCTGTTCCCGATTTTGGAACTGGGTACCAGCGCGAAAATGCTGTCCATCGTGCCGCTGATGAACGGCGGCGGCATGTTTGAGACCGGCGCGGGCGGCTCTGCACCGAAACACGTCCAACAGTTCCTCGAAGAAAACCACCTGCGCTGGGACTCGCTGGGCGAATTTCTCGCGCTGGCCGTATCGCTGGAACATCTGGCGCAAAAAACCGGCAACGCCAAAGCCCAAGTCCTCGCCGACACGCTGGATGCCGCCACCGAAAAACTGCTCTTGAACGACAAATCGCCCAAACGCAAAGCCGGCGAACTCGACAACCGGGGCAGCCATTTCTACCTCGCCCTCTACTGGGCGCAGGAATTGGCGGCGCAGGACAAAGACGCGGAACTGAAAGCCGCCTTCGCTCCCCTGGCCGCATCGTTGGCGCAAAACGAAGCCCGAATCCTTGCCGAACTCTCCGCCGCACAAGGCAAGGCGGCCGACATAGGCGGCTACTACGCCCCCGACGAAGCCAAAGCCGTCCCGGCCATGCGCCCGAGCGCAACCTTCAATCAGGCATTGGCCGCCCTTTAACCGACACCAAGCCGTCCGAAAACCGCAAAACGTTTCGGGCGGCTTTTTTGCAACCCTTCCCCAACCACCAAAAAGGATACCGGCAATGTCCGCACCGCAATTCGATGTCGCCCTTATAGGGGCGGGCCCTTCGGGCGCAGTGGCTTCCGCCCTGCTCAACAAACAAGGTTTCAAGGTCTGCGTGTTGGAAAAACAACATTTCCCGCGTTTCGTCATAGGCGAGAGCCTGCTGCCGCACTGCATGGAAATGCTGGAAGAAGCGGGTTTTGCCGATGCCGTGCGCGCCGAACCGAGCTTTCAGTTTAAAAACGGTGCGGCCTTTTCGTGGGGAAACCGCTACACCGCCTTCGATTTCACCGATAAATTTTCAGACGGCCCGGGCACGGTCTACCAAGTCCGCCGCGCGCTGTTCGACAAAATCCTGATAGACGAAGCGGCCAAACAAGGCGTGGAAGTACGCTTCGGCCACGGCGTTACCGCCTTAGACAACAGCGGCGAAACCGCCCGCCTGAGCGTGTCCGCCGACACGGGCGAAAACTATGAACTGACCGCCAAATTCGTCTTGGACGCCAGCGGCTACGGCCGCGTGCTGCCGCGCCTGCTGGATTTGGAAACGCCCTCGCACCTGCCGCCGCGCATGGCCGTGTTCACCCACATAGACGACAACATCACCAGCCCCAAATTCGACCGCGACAAAATCCTGATTACCACCCACCCGCAACACCGCGACGTGTGGATTTGGCTGATACCCTTTGCCGACAACCGCTGCTCCGTAGGCGTGGTCGGCACGCCCGACAAACTGGCGGGCGAATCGGAAACGGTGTTGAAAAAATTTGTCTATGAATGCCCGCTGCTGAAAGAAATTCTGGACAAAGCCGTCTGGGAAAACGACTTCCCGTTCCGCTCCATCCAAGGCTATTCCGCCAATGTGAAATCGCTGTACGGCAGACATTTCGCGCTTTTGGGCAACGCGGCCGAATTTCTCGACCCCGTGTTCTCGTCGGGCGTAACCATCGCGCTGCATTCGGCCAAACTCGCCGCCGACCTGCTGGCCAAACAACTCAAAGGCCGGGCGGCCGACTGGCAGGCAGAATTTGCCGACCCGCTGATGACGGGCGTGAACGCCTTCCGCACCTATGTCAACGGCTGGTACGATTTGCGCTTTCAAAACGCCATCTACGCCCCCAACCGCAGCCCCGAAATCAGCCGCATGATTTCCTCCATACTGGCGGGCTACGCCTGGGACACCGCCAACCCCTTCGTGGCCAAATCCGAACAACGCCTGTCCACCCTTGCCGCGCTGGTCGGCGATTTGCAGGTGCAATAAAAACAGCCGCGAAACCGCCTGAAAACGCCCTACCAAGCAAGGGTTTTCAGGCGGTTTCCGTTTCCTCCGCCTTATTTCGCCCCTTTAAAATTCTCTATGCCCTTGCAGATGTAGCCCGAATCATTCGGGTCGGAAGTGATTTTACAGGCGCGGTCGTAAAACTTCTTGGCCTGCCGCATATCCCTTTGAACCCCGAAAAGGCCCTCTTCATAAGCCTGCCCCATCCGGTCGCAGCCTTGCGCCCCGCCGTGTTTGCAGGTCAGCGTATAAAACCTGACCGCCTCCTTGCGGCCTTCTTTCAATTTCCTTTCCGCCTCGCGGTAAGCCTGCCGACCGTAGCCCTCCTTGCTGCCCGCATAATCCTCCATATCGCCTTCGCTGTCCAAAACCTGTTCGTGATACAGGCCGGCCAACTCATAACAGGCGTGGGCATAAGCCTTGTAACAGGCATCTTTATACAGGGCCAGGGCGCGGGCTTCATCGCGTTGCACGCCTCTGCCCGATTCGTAATGTTCCCCCAAATTGTAGCAGCTCAATCCCAAACCCTTTTTGCAGGCATATTCATAAATTTCCAAAGCGCGGCGCACCCCGTCTGCCGATTCCTTGTCGTTTTTATAAATGGTGGAGGCCAAATTGTTGCAGCCCCTCAAGTCTCGGGCATCGCAGGCCTTTTTGTACAAGGCCTGTGCCTTGTCCCAATCGCGGTCCACGCCCCTGCCTTTGAAATACAGGCTGCCCAATCTCACGCAGCCCTCGCTGTTGCCGGCATCGCAGGCCTGCTGCCAAAATTTGGCGGCTTGTTCATTATCGCCGTCATCATAGGCCTTAATGCCGTCTTGCAAAGACCCGGCCCATGCCATACACGACAGCAAGGCTGGTAATAATGCTATGAATTTCATCAAAATTTCCTTAATGGTTGAAACCCCGGCCTTCGGAACGGTAGAATCGCGGACTGCCCGAAGCGGGCATATGGCCATACCGCCGCCACCTATCCCCCATACGCATTGTATCCCATTACACAAAAGGAAACCCATGCGACTGCCAACCGCCGCCCTGGCCGCCCTTGCGCTTGCCGCCTGCGCCGCCTCCCCCACCCTGCCCAGGCCGCAGGCCGTACCGACGCTCGCCAACCCCGGGCAATGGTTCAAGCTGGAACAGGCCGACGCTGCGGGCCATGCCGCCCAAACCAGCCTGCTGGCGGTAGAGCAGCTTGCAGACGGTATCCGCTTCGTGCAGACCGACGCGCTGGGTGCGCC
>JAUMUU010000090.1:3549-7569 GCA_030530545.1 Neisseria sp.
GCCTTTCCCGACCGGACGCGTTGGACGGTCAGCCCGATTAAAGAAGAACAACCATGAAAACCCCGGTCTATCTCAGCCGCCCCGCCGCCACCAGCGCGCTCGGCAGCGGCCTGCAAACCCATATAGCCGCGCTTTTAGCCCCGTCTGAAACCTCGCCGCTGACGTTTTCCGAACTATGGGTCAAGGGCAAAACGCACGCTTTCGGCGCAGTGAACGAACCGTTGCGCCCCCTGCCCGACGACCTGCCCGCCCAGCACCGCAGCCGCAACAACCAACTGCTGTGGCACGCGCTCGCGCAAATCGAAGGCGACATCCGCGCCGCCGTCCGCCGTTACGGCGCACAGCGTATCGCCGTGGTGATGGGCACGTCCACCAGCGGCGCGGACGAAAACATCCCCCTGTTCCGGCACGTCGCCGCCGGCGGCGGCTGGGCGGCCCAACCGTTCAACCAGCTCCAGCACGAAATGGCTTCGCCGGCGGAGTTCGTCGCCGAAATCTACGGCCTGCGCGGCTTGCGCTACGTCGTTTCCACCGCCTGCACGTCGGGTGCGCGCGCCTTAATCAGTGCGGCGCGGCTGTTGCGGGCGGGCTTGTGCGACGCGGTCATCTGCGGCGGCGCGGACACGCTCTCGCCGCTGACGATAAACGGTTTCGCTTCGTTGGAAGTGCTTTCAGACGGCATCGCCAACCCGTTTTCCGCCAACCGCGACGGCATCAATATCGGCGAAGCCGCCGCCGCCTTCGTCATGACCCGCGACGCGGATTTCGGCGGCCCTATGCGGCTGCTGGGCTACGGCGCAAGCAGCGACGCTTATCATATGTCTTCGCCCCGCCCCGACGGTTTGGGCGCGGCCCGGGCTTTTCAGACGGCCTTGCAAGACGCGGGCCTGCAACCGCAGGACATAGGCTGGATCAACCTGCACGGCACCGGCACCAAACACAACGACGGCATGGAAAGCCTGGCCGTAAACCAAATATTCGGCGGACTCACCCCCTGCACCTCGACCAAACCACAGACCGGCCACACGCTGGGCGCGGCGGGCGCGCTGGAAGCCGCCTTCGCCTGGGGCATAGCCAGCCGCGATTGCAACCCTTCGGGCAAACTGCCGCCGCAACTGTGGGACGGCGTACGCGACGGCCGACTGCCCGCCATCGCCCTAACCGACGGCGACAGCGTATGGCCCACCGCCAACCGCATCGCCGCCAGTTCGTCTTTCGCCTTCGGCGGCAGCAACGCCGTATTAATCATAGGCGAAGGCCCCTGACCGCATCAGGCATCCAACTTCAAATCACCGTCCTTAATCCAACCCATACGGCGCAAAGGAATGGCGGCCAGCCAAGTCAAAAGCGCGGGCAGCACAAAATGCAGCAGGATAATGGCCGTCCACACCGAAGGCGAATTACCCATAGCCTCCAGCGTGCCGACCTGCCCGACCAGCCCGCTGGTTCCCATACCCGCGCCCGAAGGAATATTCTCCATCTTAAACACCAAAGTCGCCACCGGCCCCAAAATCGCGGAAGCGATAATAGGCGGCAGCCAGACTTTGGGATTCTTCACAATATTGGGCATCTGCAGCATACTCGTCCCCAAACCCTGGCTCAACAAACCCGACCAGCGGTTATCGCGGAAACTCATCACCGCAAAACCGACCATTTGGGCGCAACAGCCCACCGTAGCCGCCCCTGCCGCCAAACCGCCCAAAGACAGCGCAATCGCCACCGCCGCACTGGAAACCGGCAGCGTCAGCAAAACCCCCATAATGACAGACACCACGATACCCATCAAAAACGGCTGCAAATCCACCGCCCAACCGATAAGCACACCGATTTCGTTCATGGCCGCCCCTATGGCCGGGCCGGCGAACTGCGCGGCGGCGAACCCCGCGACCAGCGTGGCGGCGGGCGTGGCCACAATATCCACGGGCGTGGACTTATAAACCAACTTGCCAAATTCCGCCCCGGCGGCGGCGGCGATAAAACAACCGACCGGCCCGCCCAAAGCCGCGCCCGCCGTCCCCGTGGCCACACTGGCAAACAACACCAGCGGCGGCGCTTTGAGCGCGTAGGCCACCCCCGCGCCTATGGCCGCCCCCATAGCCCCCATGGCATGTTTGCCGACCTCCATCAGCCAGGGCCAGTCCAGCCAGCCGCCCAAATTTTTCAAAATCAGGCCGATAATCAACGAAGAAAACAGCCCCAGGGCCATAAAATTCAGCGCGTCTATACCGTAACGGCGCAGGCTGAATTCGATATTGCGCGAGGCCAGGAAAGTTTTGACCGACATTGCAGACTCCTTTGCTTGACAGTGTGAAACCGCAGGACGCATAACGCCCGGCGGCATGACGAATTAAAATGGCAAGGCTTAGGCGTTGCCAACGCCCTCGTACTATCCGTACACGGCTCTCGTTACCGCCTTGCAGGTCGGGCATTTATACCCGACAATTTCCCATGATCAGAAGCGGTATTTCGCGCCCGCCGCACCTTCAAGGCGGTATGGTAAATTAACAAAAACCAATACGGCGTTGCCCGGCCCTGTCCTGATTCTTGTTCATCCGCCATATAAAAAAGGCCGCCCCAACACACTTGGGGCAGCCTGCACAACCTTAATCGGCACGAGGGGCATTTTCCGCCGCCTCATAGGCTTCCACGATACGCTGCACCAAAGGATGCCTCACCACATCCTCACTGGTAAACGTATGGAAATACAGCCCTTCCACATCGCGCAGCTTTTCCTTCGCGTCCTTCAGCCCCGACTTGATGTTCTTGGGCAGGTCGATTTGGCTCAAATCGCCCGTAATGGCGGCTTTCGCACCAAAGCCTATCCGGGTTAGGAACATCTTCATCTGCTCGGGCGTGGTGTTTTGCGCCTCGTCCAAAATCACATACGCGCCGTTGAGCGTGCGGCCGCGCATATAGGCCAGGGGCGCGATTTCTATCAAACCCTTTTCCAGCAGCTTGCCCACGCGGTCGAAGCCCATCAGGTCGTAGAGCGCGTCATACAGCGGGCGCAAATAAGGGTCCACCTTCTGCGTCAGGTCGCCGGGCAAAAAGCCCAGTTTCTCGCCCGCCTCCACGGCGGGGCGCACCAGGACAATACGCTCGACCTGATGCCTTTCCATCGCATCGGCGGCGGCGGCCACGGCCAGATAAGTCTTGCCCGTACCCGCAGGCCCCAGCCCGAACACAATGTCATGATTCAGCAGCGCGCGTATGTAGCCGTTTTGGCGCGGGGTCCGCCCCCCTATGCTGCCGCGTTTGGTTTGCAGGTAATATTGTTTGTCCTGACTCTGCCCGGTGTATTGCTCATCGGCGGTTTTGGCCTCCACCGCCGCAAGCTGGATGTCTTCGTCCGACAAATCGCGGCTTTCGGCCAGGGCGGCCAAACCGACCAGGGCGCGGCGGCCGGCATGGGCCTGGTTGCCGATAAAGGTGAAATATTCGAAACGGCGGCTGATTTGAACGTCCAAGGCCTTGCCCAGCGTCGTCAAATGAACGTCCAGGGGGCCGGTCAGGCGTTGCAGGACATTGTTGTCCACGTCTTTCAATTGCAGGTGTACGGTATGCGTCATAGGCTTTCGGTAATCGGATGGCGGACGGGGTTGATAAAATTATAGTGGATTAAAATAACAATGAGACAAAGCGGCGGGGGAGGATGCCCGGTTGCGTTGGATATTTTGTTTTCAATCCGGCAGCCGGGGGCGGAGCATTAGATAATTTCGGCATATGGCACAACCGCCCGTCTCCAACCCCCGCCTATCCGCTATGCTTCCTTGCAGGCAATTTCCGATTTTACCGCCCGTTTGGGCAGGGTTTCAACTACAGCACCCGGCGGCACAGGCGGCGGGGACGGGGCGGCAGGGCGGCGCACCGGCTGCAATTCCTTTGCAATCTGATTAAAATACAATATTTTATTTGCAATAAATGATACGGGCTTGGGATATTTTAACAGCGTATTAAAATCGCAAGGCTACACGCCCTTATGTTTCAACACACAAGGGCCGCACATAAGGCGCAGCCCTG
>JAUMUU010000091.1 GCA_030530545.1 Neisseria sp.
GGGAATGACGTAATTTGATGATATGATGTATTTAAAATTAAGTATGTTTGCTATACATCATTATCTTGGTCGCGAGAACTGCTGAAAAAACAACTGGAAAGCTAAAAACAAAAAACCGCCCGAACAAAGTTTCGGGCGGTTTGCCATTATCCCGGCAATCTCAATATTCCAACTCGCCGCTGGCGCGTTTGGCCTTGAAGTCGCGGGTTTCCTTAACGATAACGCCCGAGAGCAGCAACAGCGCGATCAAATTCGGCACAGCCATCAGACCGTTGAAAATATCGGCCAACAGCCACACAATATCCAGGCTGACTATCGCGCCCACCATAACGGTGGCCACATACAACACCCGGTAAAGCGGGATAAAGCGGTCGCCGAACAAATAAGTCCCGCATTTCTCACCATAATAACACCAGCCCAAAATCGTAGAATAAGCAAAGAAAATCAGGCCTATGGTAACAATCCAGCCGCCTACGCCCGGCAGCATCTTATCGAAAGTCTGCGTGGTCAGGGATGCGCCGTCCAGTTGGGGCACGGCAAAACTGCCGTCCGCGCCCAAAAGCCCCATCACCAGCACAATGCCCGTAATCGAACAGACGATGATGGTATCGAGGAAAGTGCCGGTCATGGAAACCAGGGCCTGCCGCACCGGGTGGTCGGTTTTGGCGGCGGCGGCGGCGATAGGGGCAGAACCCATGCCCGCCTCATTGGAAAATACCCCCCGCGCCACGCCATAGCGTATGACCGAGCCTATCGCGCCCCCGGCCACGGCCTGGCCGGTAAACGCATCCTGCAAAATCAGCCTGACGGCGGGGAAGACCAAATCCAAATGCATCACGATGATGATCAGGCCGCCGACCACATAAAACACCGCCATAAACGGCACGACCACGGAACTGACCTTGGCAATGCTCTGAATCCCGCCCAAAACCACAATCGCGGTTATCAGCGTCAGCACAGAGCCCGTTATCCAGGTTTCCACGGCGAAGCTGCTGAATACGGCCTTGGCCACAGAATTGGCCTGCACGCTGCTGCCTATGCCGAAGGAGGCGACCACGCCGAAAAAGGCGAAGGTAAAGGCCAGCCATTTCCAGTTTTTGCCCAACCCGTTTTCAATGTAATACATAGGGCCGCCCGACATTTCGCCCTTGGCGTTGGTGGTGCGGTATTTGACCGCCAGCACGCCCTCGCCGTATTTGGTCGCCATACCGAAAATCGCGCTCATCCACATCCAAAACACCGCGCCCGGGCCGCCCGCAACCACGGCGGTGGCCACGCCGGCGATATTGCCTGTGCCTATGGTGGCCGACAAGGCGGTCATCAACGCGCCAAAGTGCGAAACATCGCCCTCGTGTTCCTCGCCGCCTTCCTTTTTCGGATGGGGCAGGAAGGCCTGTTTCAGGGCATAACCCAACATACTGAACTGCAATCCGCGCAACAGCAGGGTCAGCAGTATGCCCGTGCCGACCAGCAGTATCAGCATGGGCGGCCCCCATACAATGTCGCCGAGTTTCTTTAAGAACAGGGTAATCGATTCCATAACAGACTCCTAAATTGTCTACAATTCGGGTGTCGGTGCATTTCAGCATAGAATGTAAATTCATGCAAGAAAAAAATATGGTGGATTAGGGTAGGTTTACATTGGCCTTGAATCCGGCATTTTCCATGCCCGAAAGGGGAAAATATGCCTGTGCCGGACGCACATTAAAGGCAAGGCGGGCCGCGCCAAGGGTGTTTGGGCGGCCCGTTTGATGTTTTTTGAACCTTATGTGCCGGGTTTGGCTTGCGCCAGCAGGTATTTGCAGGCCAGTGCCGCCGTCAGCGACACCAGCAGCGCGCCGGCCATGTCCAAGGGCCAGTGCACGCCCAAATATATCCGCGACCAGGCCACGGCGGCCGCAAGCAGCAGCCAGGCCAGCCCGAACAGGCGGGTGGGCGGCAGCAGCGCGAGGTAGGTTCCGGCGGCGAAAACGGGGGTGGCGTGTTTGCTGGGGAAGGAGGATGAGGGCGCATGTTCGAGGAAATTCGTGCCTATGCCCAACATGAAGGGGCGCGGGTGGTGAAAGCCCTTGCGGATAAGGTAGGTGGCCAGCATGGCGGCGGCAATGCAGCAAAACACGCCCAGCCATACTTTGCGGTCGCGGCGGTGGTGCAGCAGGTAGCAGGCCAGGCAGGAAAACATCACTACAACCAGGGATTCGGCGGCAAATTCCGCCATATCCAGCATCAGAGGGGGGCTGCCGGCTTGGGCATTGATGAGCAGGAACAGCGAGGTGTTCCAATCCGACAGGGTTTGGGTCATGTGCAATCCGTTTTTCCGTATATGGGTTAAGGGGCGGCCGCGAGGCGGTGCGGCAGATATCTATAGTCTGCAGTTTGATTTGAATGGCGCGCCATTATACGGATGGGATACGAAATTGCATAAGAAAACAACAGGCCGCCCGGGGATTTGGGACGGCATGTTGTTTTTTTGGCAAATTCAGCGGCCCAGCATACGCGGCAGGACATCGTGGCCGCGCAGTTTGTGCACTGCGACCATGACGATATGCCCCGCCGCCAGGGCAAACAGCAGCCAGCCGATTTTGCCGTGGGCGTTGTTGCCCAATTCGGCCATCCAGGCGATTTTTTCGCCCGCGCCCTGCATGACTTCTATGCCGAATACTTTAAGCGGGCCGCGGCCGCCGCCGTATTGGCGGATCATGCCTATCAGCGGTACGGCCAGCATCAGGGCGTATAAGGCCCGGTGGCCGAGTTTGACCGCCGTGTTGTCGGCCGGTGGGCGTTTGCCCAGATGGGCCGCCGCCCATAATATGCGCAGGACAATCAGTACCATGAGGATGAAGCCTAATGATTTGTGCAGTCCGAACAGGTTGCCCACCCATTCGTGCCGTTCCATGTCCAGGCTGTTCCACAGTATCACGGTGGCCAGGATGAGGGCGAAGAGGGCGGCCATCAGCCAGTGCAGCAGGCGGCTGACGGTGCCGTAATGTTCCGGGGTGTCGGGTTTCATTTGTTGTGTTCCTTGTCGTTTTTTGGTTGTTTTCGGTTTGTGAGGGTGCGAGTTTAGGGAAAGCTTGTTCGTTGATAAATAGCCTTTGGCGCGGTATATGGTTTCTTTTTAGGAAATTTTGTTTGAAATTAAGGTGTTGTTTGTTTTTTGTTTACTGAGTTTAACCGCAGTTTGTCGCAATTTAACTTCATCCGCCCTCTCTTTGGTGCTTGAAACCGCTGCTGTTTGCCGCCTCCCTAAGGCGATTGGGTAAAATATCGGGCTGTTAAGCAGGTAAGAAAGTTTCAACCGGATTTTTGCCCCAATCCGGGTTTTGCCGCCCTACGGGGGGTTCAATCTTTAAGGGAGTTTTGATGAAAACGTCTTTGTCTGCCCGCCTGGAGGCCTTTTGGCGGCGGCCGCCGGTGTATTGGCTGTTGTTGCCGCTGCTGGCCGCCGCCACGCCGCTGGCCTTTGCCCCTTATTATCATTTTTGGCTGATGCCCCTGTTGTTTGCCGCTTTTGTCAGGTTGTTGGAGCTGCGCCCCGAGGTCAGGGTGAGGAGTGCTTATTTGTTCGGGCTGGCGGCCTATACCGCGCAGTTTTATTGGATATATTCCGCCCTGCACGATGTGGCCGGGCTGCCCGACCTTTATGCGCTGCCCCTCACTCTGCTGCTGCCGGTGTATCTGGCCATTTATCCCGCCGCCGCCGTTTGGCTGTGGGAAAAGGTAAGGCTAAACCGCTGGCTGCATACGGGTATCGCGCTGCCGGTGTTTTGGACGCTGGCCGAGTTCGCCCGCGAAAGGTTGCTGACCGGCTTCGGCTGGGGCGCGTTGGGTTATTCGCAGATTGCCGATTCTTCGCCGCTGGCCGGGTTCGCCCCGGTGGGCGGAATCCATTTGGTTACGCTGCTGACCGCCGCCACAGGGGCGTGGCTGACGCTGATTGTGGACAACGAAGGCCGTCTAAAAGCCCGTTTTGCCGCCCTGTCTGCCCTGTTTGCCCTGCTGTTTGCCGGCCACGCGCTCTACCGTACCGACTTTACCCGTCCTGCAGGCGCGCCGGCCACGGTGGCCTTGGCGCAGGGCAATATCCCGCAGAAAATGAAGTTTTCCGAGGAACAACTGGTATTCACCCTGCAGCGTTATTACGACCAGATTGCCTCCGCGCATGCCGACATCGTGATTTTGCCCGAAACCGCCCTGCCCATGCTGTTGCAGGAAATCCCCGAGGGCATCATCAACCAATTTGCCGACCAGGCGCAACGCAACGGCAGCGCACTGGCTTTGGGCGTGCTGCAATATACCGCAGACGGGCGCGATTATTTGAACGCGGTCATCAACCTGTCGGACTATTCGCCCGAAACGCCGGAAAACATCCCGTATTATGCCAAGGACCACCTTGTGCCTTTTGGCGAATACAAGCCGCTGCCCGGGCTGACATCGGGGCTTTACAGCCTGATGAATATGCCCATGTCCGACATCAAGCGCGGCGGGGTGGGGCAAAAGCCCTTTGACATGGCCAATCAGAAAGTGGCCTTCAATATCTGCTACGAAGACGGTTTCGGCGACGACCTGATTCCCTCGGCCGCACAGGCCACGCTGCTGGCCAACTCCAGCAACCTGGCCTGGTTCGGCCGCTCCAACGCCATGTACCAGCATCTGCAGCAGTCGCAGGCGCGTTCTTTGGAATTCGGCCGCTACATGGTGAGGGCGACCAATACCGGCGCGACGGCGATAATAGACAACAAAGGGAGGATAACCAACCTCGCGCCGGCCGACACCCCCTTCGTATTGGAGGGCGAAATACAGGGTTTCACGGGCGAAACGCCCTATATGAGGCTGGGCGGCTCGCTGCCGCTGATTGCGCTGCTGGCCTTTGCCGCCCTGTTGCTGCTGGTGTTCGGGCGCAAGGGCGGGGCTGCCGTGCCTCCGCAGGGGGAAGCCGCCGCCGCGCCGGCGTCAGACGGGGAAAAGTAAGGCTGCCGCAGCATATTTTGTGGCATAATCGCCGTTGGTAAGCGGCTGTTTGGCAAGCATTTAACGGGTCGGGCGGTTGGGACGGACCGCCGGCCGGAAAGGAACTTTGATGAGCATTTCCCTCTCGCAATACCTGCTTTATTTGCAATATATGGGTATTAGCATAATCATGCTGCTGGCCTTTGGCGCGGCCTACCACCGCATCACGCCCGCACAGGAGCTGCGCCTGATTAAAAACGGCAACCTGGCCTGCGCCCTGTCCTTGGGCGGCGCACTGGTCGGCTTCTGCCTGCCGCTGGCCTCCAGCATCGCCCACAGCGTCAATCTGCCCGATTTCGTATTGTGGGGGCTGGGGGCGGCGGTATTGCAGATTTTGGTTTATTTTGCCGCCACCAGGCTGCTGCCCGATGCCAACCGCGAATTGGAGGACAACAATGTCGCCGTCGGCGCACTGTTCGGCAGCATTTCCATAGCCATAGGCCTGTTAAACGCGGCCTGCCTGTCATGAGAAAGGACTGAAACCATGTTCGGCTTTATCAAGAAACAGTTTATCGATGTCATCCAATGGGAAAGCCCCGATGAGGACACGCTGGTGTGGCGTTTCCCCATCGCCGACCAGGAAATCCAAAACGGCGCGAGCCTGACCGTGCGCGAGGCGCAGATGGCGTTGTTTGTGGACGAGGGCAAAACCGCAGACGTGTTCGGCCCGGGCCGCTACACGCTCAACACGCAGACGCTGCCCGTGCTGACCTATCTGAAAAACTGGGACAAGCTGTTTGAATCGCCCTTCAAATCGGATGTTTATTTTTTCAACACCAAACAGCAGTTGGGGCGCAAATGGGGCACTGCCCAGCCCGTTACCGTGCGCGATGCGGAATTCGGCGCGGTGCAGCTGCGCGCCTTCGGCATGTACAGTTACCGCATAGGCGACCCGGCAAAATTCTTCGCCGAGGTCAGCGGCGTGGTGGAAAGTTACAGCGGCACGCAGTTGGAAAGCCAGTTGCGTAATTTTGTGATGACGCAGATGGCGGCGGCCTTCGGCACTTCTGGCGTTCCTTTCCTCGATATGGCGGCCAATCAGACGGCCTTGTCGCAGAAAATGGTTGATTTGCTCGCGCCCGATTTTGCCCGTTTCGGCCTGGTGCTGGAAAATTTTACGGTGGAAAGCATCAGCCTGCCGGAAAACATCCAACAGGCCCTGGACAAGAAGATTTCCATGGGCATAGTCGGCGACATGGGTCGTTTTGCCCAATACCAAACCGCCGAGGCGATTCCGCTGGCGGCGCAAAACGAGGGCGGGCTGGCCGGCATAGGCGCGGGCGTGGGCGTGGGTGCGGGGATAGGGCAGGCCATGGCGGGCGCGATGTCCGGCCTGACGCAGCCGCCGCAGGCCGCCCTTGCCGCCGAAGACCCGCAGGCCAAATTGGCCAAGCTGAAAGGCTTGTTGGACGGGGGGCTGATTTCGGCCGAGGATTATGAAAAGGCCAAGGCCGAGGTACTCAAGCAGTTGGTCGGCTGAAGATATAGTGGATTAAAATAAAAATGAGACAAGGCGGGCCGCAGACGGTACGGATAGTACGGCAAGGCGCGCCAACGCTGTAGCATTGCAATTTTAATTCACTATAATGCTTTTTCAGGATTGAGGCGGCGGCGCACGGGGCTGCCTTGTTTGCCGGAACAGGAGGCTGTTTATGTTTTTGCCGCCCGATATGCCCGAAGCGGTTTTGCGGGAAACCCCGAAACAGATGGCGGAACGCCTGAACCGCGAATTGGACGCGGGAGGGCGGGAATTATGGTTTGCCAATCCGAGTTTTTTGCAGGAAGGGCAAATGATGCGGGTGCTTGGCTGGTGGCTGTTTTTTACGGCCTTGGCCGCCAATTTGTCGTCTTGGCCGTTTGGCGGGATGGTTGCGGCAATGGCGGCCGTTGCGGCGGCCGTGTCGGCTTTTTGGCGGATGGGCGGGGGAAGGTTGCGTTGGCTGGTTTTGCCGGCATGCCGGTTTGTTTGTTTGAACATGCAGGATAAAACCCTGACTTTTTACAAAGGCGGCAGGCAGAAGGAACGCATTGTGTTGGACGACCGGTGCGGTCTGTATCGGGACGAGGTTATCGGGAACCATCATTCCCCGGCCGTTTCTTCCGCAATCTATATCGGCCATACTTTGGGGCAGGTATCGGAAAAATTGATGGTTTTCCCCCATGCCGTGCTGCCGGAAGGCCTGACGCTGTGCAGGAAGCTGTGCGTCCGTTTGGGCTTGCGCGACAATTTGGCATCCCGCCCCGAACCTGCGCCTATGGCAGAAGATAAGGGGGCGGTGAAGGCGATGTTGGTTGTTATGTGGGCGGTTGTCGGGCTGGCGGTGATGATTATTGCGTTTGCTTTGTTCGGCGCGTTCAGGCATATGGAAAAAATCGGCCGCATCAACGGGGCGGAGGAGTGGAGGCAGGTGATGTTGGCCGGGCGGGAAGATTGCGGTTTGCGCCCGCCCAAGCACTGCCGCCGCAGCCTGTCGGTTTTGGACGATGGCGG
>JAUMUU010000206.1 GCA_030530545.1 Neisseria sp.
ATTCCGTATTTAAAGTTAAGTATGTTTGCTATAGCGGATGAAATTTAAATCGGGACAAGGCGTGCCAACGACTTAGCCTTGCAATTTTAATTCACTAATAGACCGCCATAAAACGGCAACCCCGTCTTTGCAACCGTTAAAGAACTTTTGATGAAAAAAAACACCGCTAAAAAACCACCCAAATCCTTTGAAGAGGCCTTGGAAAGGCTGGAAGGCCTGACCCGGGCCATGCAGGGCGGGGAACTGCCTTTGGAAGACGCGCTGGCCGCCTACGAGGAAGGCAGCGAATTGGTAAAATATTGCCGGGAAAAACTGGCCTATGTGGAACAAAGGCTGCAAATACTGGATGCCGACGGCGAACTGAAGGAGTGGACCATCCATGACGGCGAATGACAACGAAAACTGGCAGCGGCAGGCACAGGCGCAAACCGAAGACATCCTGCACGGGCTGTTGCCGCCCGAAACGCAAAACCCGCAACAACTGCATCAGGCCATGCGCTACAGCGTATTGGACGGGGGCAAACGCCTGCGTCCGCTGCTGGCCTTTGCGGCGGCACAACTGGGTACGCCCGAGCCTCAGGCCTTGAAACAGGCGGCGGCGGCCGTAGAACTCATACACGTCTATTCGCTGGTGCATGACGATATGCCGGCCATGGACAACGACAGCCTGCGGCGGGGCAAACCGACCTGCCATGTGCGCTTTGGCGAGGCGGCCGCCCTTCTGGCCGGGGATGCCCTGCAGACGCTGGCCTTCGACATTTTGAGCCGCCCCACCGCGCTGCCCCCCGCCCGCCAATTGCGTATGCTGGCCGTATTGGCGCAGGCCTCGGGCAGCAGGGGCATGGCGGGCGGCCAGGCCATAGACCTGGCGCATGTGGGCTGCGGCATGACGCAGGCGCGGCTGGAACAGATGCACGGCATGAAAACCGGCGCGCTCATACGCGCCGCCGCCGCTTTGGGCGCGCTGTCCTGCCCCGACCTGGACGATGCCACACTGAACCGCCTGGACCTGGGCATGTGCAAGCTGGGTTTGGCCTTCCAAGTTATAGACGATGTTTTGGACTGCGAGGCCGATACCGCCACTTTGGGCAAAACGGCGGGCAAAGATGCCGAACAAGACAAGCCGACCTATGTGCGCCTGATGGGTTTGGCGGCCGCCCGCGAATATGCCGAAACACTCTCCGCCCAAGCATCCGCCCTGTTTGCGGACGCTTTCGGCAGCCGTGCGCAAAGGCTGCTGGGACTGGCGGATTTCATTACCGCCCGCCGCCATTAAGCCCGTCCAAGCCGTCCTATAGCAAACACCGCCGCCTTCGCCGTGGCGGCAAGGGGGCGGTTTGATATGACGGATTAAAATAAGAATGGGATAAGGCGGCAACGAGAGCCGTGTGCGGATATAGCAAACATACTTAATTTTAAATACGGCATATCGTCAAGTTCCGCTATTCCCGCCCGTGCGGGAAGGACGGTATAGGTAGTTTTTATTTAAATTTACTATAAATTTCCTTAAAGGTTGAAACCCCGCCCTTCCTTCAGGGCGGTAGGATTCGGGTTTGTTTGGGAGGGGTGTAACCCCTTCC
>JAUMUU010000092.1 GCA_030530545.1 Neisseria sp.
ACATCAACGCCCACGGCACATCCACGCCGGTCGGCGACACCAAAGAACTGGGTGCGATCCGCGAAGTGTTCGCCGGACGGGACATTCCGTTTATCAGCTCCACCAAATCGCTATCCGGCCACGCACTCGGCGCGGCGGGTTCCAACGAAGCGATTTACTCTATACTGATGATGCAGAACGACTTTGCCTGCGCCAGCGCAAACATTCAAAAACTGGACGAACAGGCCCAAGGCCTGCCGATTCTGCGCGAGAACCGCGAGATGAAACTCAACGCCGTGATGTCCAACAGCTTCGGCTTCGGCGGCACCAACGCCACATTGATTTTCAGCCGCATCTGAAAACCGCCTAAAACAAAAATCCCGTGTTGCCCGACAACGCGGGATTTTTTATATAGCTAAATTACTTTATTTTCGATACGAAACTTATCGGTTGTCGTCATTCCCGCGCAGGCGGGAATCCATTTTTGAAGTTCAGAAATTGTTTTTTAAATCAAGGTTTCTTAGGTTTTACGATGGATTCCCGCCTGCATGGGAAGGTCGGAATTTGATGATATTCCGTATTTAAAGTTAAGTATGTTTGCTATAGCAGATTGAAATAAAAATGAGGCAAGGCGGCAACACCCGCCGTTTAGCCCTGCGATTTTAATTCACTATATAAGCGGATTGAACAAACGGCCTATTTGCGCCCCGGATGACCCAAATGATAAATCTGCGCGACCGCGTCCACCAACCCGTCATCCCTGCCGCCTGCGCTGGACAAAGTGTGCGTGGGCGAATGCAGCAGCTTATTGGTCAGCTGCACCGACAACCTTTCCAACACCTCCTCGGGCGAAGAACCCTTGGCCAACTGCCGCATGGCGTTTTCCAAAACATGGCGGCGCGCCCGTTCGCCCTCTTCGCGCAGGGCGCGGATAAGCGGCACGTTTTCGCGGCTTTTCTGCCATCCCAAAAACTCGGCCACCTTCTGCTCCACCATCACCTCGGCCTCGGCCGCCGCCTTCTGCCTGGCCTCCTTGCCGCTTTGCACGACATCGGCCATATCGTCCACGGTATAAAGATAAATATCGTCCAAATCGCCGATTTCCGCCTCAATATCGCGCGGCACGGCCAAATCCAGCATAAAGACCGGTATATTGTTACGCTGCTTCAACACCCTTTCGACCATGCCCTTGCCGACTATGGGCAGGGGGCTGGCGGTAGAAGAAATCACCACATCATAACGGTGCAGGATGTCGGGCAAATCGCTCAACAGGCAGGGTTCGGCATTCACCCCCAGCTTGCCGCACAACTCTTGCGCCCGCGCCAGCGTCCTGTTGGCCACCGTCATCAGGCGCGGGTTTTCGGCGGCAAAATAAGTCGCCACCAACTCTATCATTTCCCCCGCCCCTATAAACAGCACGTCCAACTTGGAAACCGAAGGAAAAATCTGTTCGGCCAGTTTGACCGATGCGGCCGCCATAGAGACCGAATGCTCACCCACAGCCGTCCCGCTGCGGATTTCCTTGGCTACAGAAAAAGTTTTTTGAAACAGCGCATTGAGCCATGTACCCACCGTATTTTGCCCCTGCGCCACCTGAACCGCGTCCTTAATCTGGCCCAATATCTGCGGTTCGCCCAACACCATGCTGTCCAAGCCGCAGGCCACGCGGAAGGCGTGCCGTATGGTGTCGCTGCAGCCGTAGGAGTAAAGGTAGGGGCGCACCTCGGCGGCTTCCAAACCCTGATAGCCCGCCAGCCATTCTACGATGCGTTCGGGCATGCCCACGCAGTAAAGCTCGGTACGGTTGCAGGTGGAAAGGATGACGGCCTCGCGCGCCGCCCCGCTGCCTGTCAGGCTGCTTACCGCATCAGGCAGTTCCGCTGCCGCAAAGGCCAGCTGCTCGCGTATGCTCAGCGGGGCGGTTTGGTGGTTGAGGCCGATGGCGGTCAGTTGCATGGCGGGGGCAAGGTTGGTCGAAACGCGCCATTATAGCAAAAAACCCTGCCGGAAAATGCCCGCAAAGGGAAAACCGCCGTCCGAATGCGCGGCCTGTTTCAAACAGGCCTTTGCCGGATGCGGCCGCGGTATTATATAGCGAATTAAATTTAAACCAGTACAGCGTTGCCCAGCCTTGCCGTAGCATTGCAATTTTAATCTGCTATACAATGCCGTTTTCCACCACAAGGGAGCAAGCGGTGAACCTGCACGATATACGCGAAGACTACAGCAAACAGGAATTGTCGGAACAAGAATGCGACGACAACCCCATAACCCAATTTGAAAAATGGCTGGGCGAAGCGGTCAGGGCACAGGCAAACGAACCGACCGCCGTCAATGTGGCCGCCGTGGGCGAAGACGGGCGGCCCAACAGCCGCATGGTATTGTTAAAGGAGGTAAACGAACGAGGCTTCGTGTTCTTCACCAACTACCTGAGCCGCAAAGGCCGTTCGCTGGCCGCCCATCCCTTTGCCGCACTGACCTTTTTCTGGCCGGAACTCGAACGGCAGGTAAGGGTGGAGGGCGCGGTGGAAAAGCTGGCCGAAACCGCATCGGACGAATATTTCGCCTCCCGCCCCTACACCAGCCGCATAGGCGCGTGGGCCAGCGAGCAAAGCAGCGTGATTGCCGATAAGGCGGTATTGCTCAAACGCGCGGCCGCATTCGGCCTGAAACACCCGCTGCACGTCCCCCGCCCGCCGCACTGGGGGGGCTACCTGGTCATCCCCGACCGCGTGGAATTTTGGCAGGGGCGGCCCAGCCGGCTGCACGACCGCATCCTCTACCGCCAAGCAGAAGGCCGCTGGCTGAAAGAAAGGCTTGCGCCCTAAGGCGGGGCTGCAACCATTAAGGAATTTTGATGAAATACCTGTCCTCCGCCCAAAACCCGCATCTGAAGCACCTGGCCGGGCTGTTGTCCTCGTCCAAGGCCCGCCGCAAACACCGCCAAACCGTTTTGGAGGGCGTGCATCTGGCCGATGCCTACCTGCAGTCGGGCGGGCGGCCGCTGCTTGCCCTCATCCCCGAGGGCAAGGCGGACAAACCCGAAATACGCGGCCTGTCGGCGAGGCTGCCGCCCGACCGCACCCTCTCCGCCTCATCGGCGGCCTTGGCCAAAATCAGCGCGTTAAGCGACGGGGAGGATATTATGCTTATGATACCCCTGCCCGAAGATGGCCTTCCGCCCTTGGCCGGCGATTGCGTGGCCTTGGAAAGGGTGCAGGACCCAGGCAACCTGGGCGCGATATTGCGAAGCGCGGCTGCGGCGGGCATACGCGAAATCGTTTTGAGTCCGGACTGCGCCGATGCGTGGTCGCCCAAGGTTCTCCGCGCCGCCATGGGGGCGCATTTCCTGCTCAATATACACAGCCGCATCAGCCTGCCCGAATGGTGCAGCCGCTATGGCGGACCCATATGGGCAACTGCCTTGGGCGGGCCGGACAATACGGACCTTTACCGCCTGAACCTTGCCGCCCCTTGCGCCTGGCTGTTCGGCAACGAGGGGGCGGGCTTGAGCGGCGCGGTATTGCGGTATGCTTCATCCGCCGTCAAAATCCCCATGGCGGGCGCAACGGAATCCCTCAATGTCGCCATGGCCGCCACGGTCTGTTTGTTTGAGCAGATGCGCCAACGCCTGTATCATAGTGGATTAAAATAAGAATGGGACAAGGCGGCAGGGAGTGCCGTTTCCAATGTCCGCCCCGTCAAACCGTCCGAGGAAATTCCCGTGCCATCCGTCCGCGATATCGCCAAACGCCTGCAAGTGCAGCGGCAGCAGGCCGCCCAAGCCTATTTGGCCTCGCGCCGCCCCCATGCCTTTTTTCAAGCCCAAACCCGGGCCGTAAGCCTGGCCTTGTGCGGGCTTGGGCCGCTGTTTTTCCCCGAGGGCTGTTGTTTGTTGGCCGTAGGCGGCAGCGGGCGCGGCGAAACCTATCCCCATTCCGATACCGACCTTGTGTTGGTGTCGCCCCAAGCCATAGGCCCGGGGCTGCAGGAGCAGATTGCCGCCTTTGTTCAGACTTTATGGGATATGGGGCTGGCTCCGGCTTTGAAATCGGGCACTGCGGCGGAGTTGTGCGAAAGTGCGCGGGAGGATTTGACCGCCGATACTGCTTTTTTGGAGGCGCGTTTTTTGTGCGGCGACGCGGGTTTGGCGGAACGGTTTTTGCAGGCTTTGAACGCCCAGCGTCATCCCGCCGCCTTTATAGAGGGCAAGCTGCTGGAAATGCGCCAAAGGCATGAGAGGCAGCAGGGCTCGGGGGCGGTGCTGGAGCCTAATGTGAAAACCTGCCCGGGCGGCCTGCGCGACCTGCACACTATGCTTTGGCTGGCCAAGGCGCAAGGCCTGGCCGCCGACCCCGCGTCTTTGATTGCCGGACATATACTCACCCGCGCCGAGGCGGGTATTTTGGCCAACAGCCACAAGGAGTTGGCCAAAATCCGCATAGATTTGCACCTGGCCGCCGGCCGCGCCGAAGACCGGCTTGTTTTCGACCTGCAAACCCGTTTGGCCGAACGTATGGGCATAGGCGCGCAATCCGGCCGCCCCAGCAGCGAGTTGCTGATGCGCGCCTTCTACCGTGCCGCCAAGGCGGTCAAACAGCTCAACGGCATTATCCTGCCTATGTTGCGCGGGCGTGTTTATTCGCTGCTGCCGCGCGTCGCCAAAGCCATTGATGCGGATTATTGCCAAATCGGCAATCAGATCGCCGCCCGAGACCCGGCCTTGTTTCAAAAACACCCCCGCCATATTTTCACAATCATCAGCCTGCTGCAGCAGCGCGGCGATTTGACGGAAATCGAACCCCAAACCCTGCGCGCCTGGTGGGCGGCAACGCGCAAAATCGACCGCCGTTTTTATGGGGATGAGGCCAACCGCCGCTGCTTTATCGGTTTTTTCCATCACGGCGGCGGACTGACCCATGTCATGCGCTTCCTCAACCTCTATGGCGTGCTCGGCCGCTATCTGCCCGCATGGAATAAAATCGTCGGCCTGCTGCAGCATGATTTGTTCCATATCTACCCCGTGGACGACCATATCCTTACGGTTTTACGCAATATGCGCCGCCTGGCCATGGAGCAGCATGTCCACGAGCTGCCCTTCGCCTCCGCCCTCATGAATGCCTTCGATAAGAAGTATCTGCTTTATCTGGCCGCGCTGTTCCACGATATCGCCAAGGGGCGGGGCGGCGACCATGCGGTGTTGGGCGTGGCGGACGCGGGCCGTTTCGCCGCCGACCATTTCTTGCCCGAGGAAGACGGCAGGTTGTTGTGTTGGCTGGTGGAAAATCATTTGCTGATGTCTATGACCGCGCAAAAGGAGGATTTCCAAGACCCCGATGTCGCCGCCCGCTTCTGCCGCCGCGTGCAATCCCCCGAACGCCTGGCCGCCCTCTATTTGCTGACTGTGTCGGATATTCGCGGAACTAATCCGAAAATTTGGAATTCGTGGAAGGCCGGGCTTTTGGAAGGGTTGTTTCAGACGGCATCGCGTTATTTTTCCGGCCAGACCGACAGCCGCGCCGCCGTAACCGGCCGCAGGCAGGCCGCCGCCTCTGCCGCACTCGCCGCCGCCGGGATAGGCGAAAGGGAAAGGCGCAGGCTGTTTCAGGCCCTGGGCGCGGCCTATTTCGTGCGCCATCAGGAAAGCGAAATCCTTTGGCACACCGCCATACTGGCCGGACGCGAAAACCTGGCCGCCGCCCGCATACGCAGCGACCCCGACAGCCCCGATATGCTGCAAATCATGGTTTACCTGCCCAATGCGCCGCGCCTGTTTGCCGGGCTGTGCCGCATTTTCAGCCGCAACAACCTGGACATCGCCGCCGCCCGCGCCTTCGTTACCGAACACGACTATGTGCTGGACACTTTTACCGTGCGGCCGCCGGGGGGCGGCAACGCGTCCGACCGCGCCCGCATCGCGGATGCCCTGATGCGGGAGATGCGGGCTTTTCTGCGCGACGGGGACAGCGGCGGCGGAGGCAGCCGCACCATACCCAGCCGCCGCGCCCGCCACCTGCCCATCGCGCCGGTGATAGGCTTGGATGCCGAAGAAGACCAGCCGGGCTGGTATACCCTGAACCTGATAGCGGTAAACCGCCCCAGCCTGCTGGCCGACATAGCCGACATATTCAACCGCCACGGCATCAGCCTGCGCCATGCCAAAATCAACACCACGGACGAGAGGGCGGAGGACAGCTTTTTGCTTTACAGCCCCAACCTGGCCGACCCCAACCGCCAAGTCGCACTGAAAAAGGATTTGATGGACGCGCTGGCCGTCTGAAAAAAACATAGCCCCAAACCGCCTCCTGCGGTAAGATAACCGCCCTATCCACCTTAACCGAAAGGACCGACATGAGCCAGGAAGAAAACAAAATCAAAGTAGACACCTACAACGAAGAACAGCAGCCCCAGAAGGCGGCCGAAACGGCCGAACCCGAGCTGCCGGTTATCGACAACAACAAAGGCGAAACCACCGAAAGCGGCTGCTGCGGCGTATGCGGCGGCTGACATACGGCAAAACGGCACACCCCGGGAGGTGTGCCGTTTTTTGATAAGGCGGCGGATTAACGGGCTGCCGCATCAGCGTTTGGCGGCCCTTTTCGCCCGCCACACCTCCACCGCGGCCGGCAGCAGCGACAACACGATAATCGCCGCCAGCACCAGTGCCAGATTGTCCTTTACCACCTTAGTGTTGGCGAAAAAATAGCCCGCATAGGAAAACAGCACCACCCACAACAGCGCGCCTATAACGTTGTAGCGGATAAAGCGGCCGTAGTGCATATTGGCCATGCCCGCCACAAACGGCGCGAAGGTACGCACAATGGGGACGAAGCGGGCGATGATTATCGTCTTGCCTCCGTATTTTTCATAAAAAGCGCGGGTTTTGGCCAAATGGCTTTGGCGGAAGATTTTCGAATCGGGATTGGCAAACAATTTCGCGCCGAAATATTTGCCCACGGCAAAATTCAACGCATCGCCCGCAATCGCCGCCAACAGCAGCAGCAACACCATCAAGTGTATGTCCATCCCGCCCAGGGCGGCTATACCGCCCGCAGCAAACAGCAGCGAATCCCCGGGCAGGAAGGGCGTAACCACCAAGCCCGTCTCACAGAACACAATCAAAAACAAAACAGCATAAATCCACACCCCGTATTGTACGGATATGGCCGCCAAATGTTGGTCTATATGCAGTATGAAATCGATAAGCTGTTCCATAAATATACTTTTGCCGGTTGAAACGCGGCATTTTATAGCAAACGGGCGTTTTCCGATACCGTGGCGGTGTGTGGCGCAGCCACGCACGCGGTTGGCGGGTATGCAGACTGTGGCTGGCTCGAAAGACCAAAAAATTCCCGAAGACGAGGCTGTCGTGGCGAAGAGCAAGCAGTAGGTGCAATTAGCCGCCCGGCAGCGTAATCGTACGGATGGGAAAGAAACCCGAAAAGCATCGGCAGGTTGGGTTGCAAACCCAACGTTTCAGGAATTTCAGCGGTTTTGTTGGGTCGAGACCCAACCTA
>JAUMUU010000093.1 GCA_030530545.1 Neisseria sp.
GAAAAAGGAAGTCCGATGAATCAGAATCAGTATGGCGAATCCAGTATTACGGTGTTGAAGGGGTTGGAGCCGGTAAAGGAAAGGCCGGGAATGTATACGCGTACGGATAGCCCGACGCATATTATTCAGGAGGTTATCGATAATGCCGCCGATGAGGCCTTGGGTGGGTTTGCTGATAGGATTTCGGTGGAGGTTCATGCGGACGGTTCTGTTTCGGTTTGCGACAACGGCAGGGGTATCCCTACCGGCCTGCATCCGACCGAGCATCTGCCGGTGATAGAGTTGGTTTTTACCCAGCTTCATGCGGGGGGTAAGTTTAATAAGAAAGACGGCAACGGTGCTTATACTTTTTCGGGCGGCCTGCACGGTGTGGGTGTTTCGGTAACCAATGCTTTGTCTTCCCGTTTGGAGGTAACGGTGAAGCGGGAGGGCAAGGTTTGCCGTATTGTGTTTGCCGACGGGGCGGTGGTTGAGCCTTTGGCGGAAATCGGCAGGTGTCCGTTGAAGGAAAGCGGTACGGAAGTCCGTGTGTGGCCGAATGCCAGGTATTTTGAGAGTCCGAATTATAATTTGGGCGAGTTGGAGCGTTTGTTGCGTGCCAAGGCGGTTTTGTTGCCGGGGGTGAAGGTTTCGTTTGCCCGTATGTTTAAGAATCAGGCTGATCCTGTGGTGCAGTCTTGGTGCTACCCCGATGGTTTGAAGGGGTATTTGTCGGATTTGATTGGTGAGGCCGAGCCTGCCGTGCCTTTGTTTGCGGCGGAAAGTTATGTTGCGGCGGAACATGATGATTTTAGTGCGGGCGAGGGTGCTTCTGTCGCGATGACTTGGTTGGAGGAGGGGCTGTGCGCCAGTGAGAGTTATGTCAATCTTATCCCCACGCCTTTGCACGGTACGCATGTGGCGGGTTTGAAGCAGGCGGTGTTTGTGGCGGTGAGTAATTTTATCAATCATCATAATTTGCTGCCGCCCAGGGTGAAGGTGCAGGGTGATGATGTGTTTGGCAGGGTGGCTTTTGTGTTGTCCGCCCGGGTGCTGGACCCGCAGTTTCAGGGGCAGACTAAGGATAAGCTGACCAACCGCGATGCTTTGAAGTTGGTGTCGGCGGTGTTGGCCGACCCGATTGAGCTTTGGTTGAATCAGAATGTGGAGGCGGGCAGGAGGATTGCGGAGTTGGCCATCAGGCAGGCGCAGGCAAGGATGCGTTCGGCCAAGAAGGTGGAAAAGCGCAAGGGCTCGGGGGTGGCGGTGCTGCCGGGCAAGCTGACGGATTGTGAGAGTGAGGATACGCGGGAAAATGAGTTGTTTTTGGTGGAGGGGGATTCGGCCGGGGGGTCGGCCAAGTTGGCGCGCGATAAGGCCACTCAGGCGGTTTTGCCTTTGCGCGGCAAGGTGTTGAATAGTTTTGAGGTGCATCAGGACCAGTTGTTCGGCAATGCGGAAATCCATGATATCGCGGTGGCTATAGGGGTGGACCCGCACGGGGAGGGCGGACAGGCTGATTTGAGCGGTTTGCGTTACGGTAAGATTGCGATTTTGTCGGATGCGGATGTGGACGGTTCGCATATTCAGGTGTTGCTGCTGACTTTGTTTTATCGGCATTTTCCGCAGTTGATTGCCAAGGGGCATATTTATGTGGCCCAGCCGCCTTTGTTCAGGGTGGATGTGGCCGCCCAGGGGAAGAGCCGTCCCGCCCGCAAGTTGTATGCCCTGGACCAGGGGGAGTTGGACGGGATTTTGGAAAGGCTGAAAAAGGAGGGTTTGAAAAGCACTGCTTATTCGGTCAGCCGTTTTAAGGGCTTGGGTGAGATGAATGCGGACCAGTTGAAGGATACTTCTATGAATCCGGATACGCGCCGCCTGCTGCAGGTTAGGATTCCCCGGGATGCGGATGCGGAAACGATGGGTATTTTTGTCAGGCTGATGGGCAAGGGGGAGGCCGCCAGCCGCCGTGCCTGGATGGAGGCGGTGGGGGATACGGCGCAGGTGGATGTTTGATTTGATGCGCGGTCAGTAAGGTATTGGGATGCGGCGGGCTTTGTCTGTCCGGCGCGGGCCGTCTGAAAGAATGTGGTAGAATCCCGTCGTTTCAGACGGCCTTTTTATTTTGATATGTCTATCACCCACAAACGCCAGTTGGCCGAATTGGTGCGGATTTTGGATGAGCGCGGTTATGTTTTTGCCGCCGACCCCGCGCCGATTACCGAGGCCCTGGGGCAAACTGCCGACAGCAACGAAAACAAACTTTTGCGCCGTGCCGAACTGATGGACGGCAACGGCTGGCTGGCCGATGCCCTGAACCGCAGCCGCCTGGGGATATTCTGGCTTTGGGTGGTGGCGGCCAGCGTGTTGTTCACCATTAGCTTTTCGTCCACCTTCATGCTGATGGACAGCAAGGGGGTGAATTTTTTCCTGGTTTTGGCCAGCGTGTTGGGGATGAACACCCTGATGCTGCTGTTGTGGCTGGTATTTTTGGCGGTGCGTATGCCGGCCGGCCGCCTGGTATCCAATCCGGCGACCTGGTTTCGCGGCAAGGATTCCGTCAATCAGGCCGTATTCCGCCTGTACCGGGACGAATGGTCCAAGCCGTCTACCCGTTGGCGCATAGGCGCGACGGCACACAGCCTTTGGTTGAGCACCCTGTTCGGCATGCTGATTTGCCTGCTGCTTTTGCTGCTGGTGCGCCAATACACCTTTAATTGGGAAAGCACGCTGTTGAGCAATGCCGCCTCTGTGCGGGCGGTCGAGGCCTTGGCCTGGCTGCCGGAGAAATTCGGCTTTTCCGTGCCCGATGCCGATGCCGTTTTAAAAAGCCGCCAGCACAGCGACATTGCCGATGCGCGGGCGTGGTCGGGCTTATTGATAGGCAGCATTATTTGTTACGGCATCCTGCCGCGCTCGCTGGCCTGGCTGGTGTGCAAGGCAGCCTTGTTTTTTTCCCGCCAACCCCTGCCCATGGACAAGCCCTATTATCAGGAAATACTGCACCGGTGGCAGCAGCCGGGCATAGTGGATGCCGACGACCGCAGCGAGGCCGTTACCGCCGTCAGGCCGAAAATCAACCTGAGCAACGCGCCCAAATGGGCGGTTTTGCTGGAAGCCCCGTGGCAGGGGGAGGCGTGGTACGGCCATGTTTTGGGGCAGGAATGGCTGGACAAGGGCGTGGCCGACCACAGGGACGTGGTTGCCGAATTGGAGGCTGAGCTTTTGCGCCAGCCGGCGCAGCTTTTAATCGGAATCAGGGCGCACGCCGTGCCCGACCGGGGCGTATTGCGCCAAATCAGCCGCCTGGCCGAAGCCGCGCAGGGCGGGGCCATGGTGCAGCTTTTGTTGGAAGAAGGCCGCGAAGACTGTTTGCAGCAATGGCGCGACGCATTGACGGAGCGGGAAATCGCCTGGCTGAACCCGCCGCCCCGCAAGCCGTCCGCCTGACCGCCCTTTTGCGCCTTGCCGGAATATTCCCCACCAACCCCCGCTGTATCAGACGGCTGGTTCGAAATGAGATTTTACCGTAAGAAAAGTTTTTACCTTGTCCTGTTGCTGGCGGCGGTTTTGGCCGTTTATCTGCTGCATCCGGGGCATTATCCGGTTTATCCCGCCAGCGGCCATTATTCGCCCGCCGGCCAAACCTTTTACAACACGCCGCCTTCGGTGGAAATAGACGGCGGCGGCACGCGGCGCAATATGTGGGCGATTTTGTTTCATGCGGAACGGTTTCGCCCGAATGCCCCGCTGCCGGTTGTGAAATCCGACTGGAAGGAGTTTGAAGAAGCGGGGCAGTCGGCCAGGCTGGTGTGGTTCGGCCATTCCAGTTGGGCGGTCCGCATGGGGGGCAAAACCATTCTGGTCGATCCCGTTTGGCAGGAATATGCCTCGCCCCTGCCTGTCATGATGAAGCGTTTCCAGCCGCCGCCGGCCGCCCTGGACGAACTGCCCGAGGTGGACGCGGTCGTTTACAGCCACAACCATTATGACCATCTGGATGAGGATGTGGTGCGGTATTATGCAAAACGGCGGGCGGCCTTTTATGTGCCGCTGGGCATGGAGGTGCTGCTGCAACGCTGGGGCGTGCCGGCGGAGCGCATCGTCGCCCTGGACTGGTGGCAGTCGGCGCAGGTGGGCGGCGTAAAGCTGACGGCCGTGCCCGCCAGGCACAACAGCGCGCGCGGGATGTACGATAAAAATATGACTTTGTGGTGCGGGTGGGTGTTGCAAACGCCGCAGGAAAAAATTTATTACAGCGGCGATTCGTCCTATGGCGACGGCAGCCATTTCCGCACTATAGGCGCGGCTTTCGGCGGCTTTGATTTGGCCTTGATAGAAAACGGCCAATATGCCCAAGCCTGGTATGACAATCATATGATGCCGGAACAAACGGTGCAGGCGGCCTTGGATGTCCGCACGGCGCGTTTTATGCCGGTGCATTGGGGGGCTTATCCTTTGTCCGTCCATGCTTGGGACGAACCCGTCCGCCGCAGTATTCCTTTGGCGCGCAAAAGGGGGCTGGCCACGCTGACACCCAGGTTGGGCGAGGTATTCGGGATTGAAAGCCCCAGCGGCCCGTGGTGGGAGACTGTGGGGCGGAATGATGCCGCCAAAGCAGATAGACATGACAAATAGTTTTTAATGAATTGGTTTCTTGCCATAAATGGTGTTCAAAGAGCCAAAGGTGCTTTAATGGTTGAAACCCCGCCCTTGGCGGCGTTAGAATCGGGGGTGGTTTGGTGTGCCTTAGTTTTTTTGGTTAATATATTATCAGATTATTTCGGAGGGTGCGCCGCCCCCGGAAAGGAATGTTGATGAAACGATTTGATTTTGCCACTGCCGATTTAATCGATGCCGCCCCCTATGCCCGTTCGTGCGAAACGCAGTTTTGCCAATACGGCCGCCGCCGCGTGTTCGGCGGGAAAATCCGCACCCTCAAATGCCGGGGCGACAGCGGGGCGGTGAAGAAGCTGATGAATGCTTTGTCGGACGGCGAGGTTTTGGTTGTGGACGGCGGCGGCTCTTTGTCTTGCGCCCTGTTGGGCGATGTAGCGGCGGCGGCCGGTGCGGCCAACGGTTGGGCGGGGGCCGTGGTTTACGGTGCGGTGCGCGACTTGGAGGCTTTGCATGAAACGGATTTCGGCATCAAGGCTTTGGGCAGTAATCCGCGCAAAATCAGCCCCCAAGGCGATACGCAAACGGATGTGCCGCTTTGTTTCGGCGGGGTGGACTTTATTCCCGGCCATTATCTGTATAGTGATGCGGACGGCATTGTCGTATCGGAACGGCCTTTGCTGCCGGAACGGGAGTGAACCATGCAGGTAACTTCGCAATGGTTGGACGGGTTATGCTTCGTGGGTACTACGGAAAACGGCCACAGTGTGGTGATGGAGGGCGCGGCGGCCGAAGGCGGCGTGAAGCGCGGCCCCAGCCCTATGGAAATGCTGCTGTTGGGCGTGGCGGGCTGTTCCGGTATAGATGTGGTGATGATTGCGCAAAAGCAGCGGCAGAAAGTCAGCGGCTGCCGCGCCACGGTTAGTGCCAAACGCGCAGACGAAGCCCCGCGCGTGTTTACCGAAATCCATATCCATTTCGAGGTATCCGGCACGGATTTGAAAGAAAGCGCGATTGCCCAGGCGGTTCAATTGTCGGCGGAAAAGTATTGTTCCGCTTCGATTATGCTGGGCAAGGCGGCTAAAATGAGCCACAGTTTTGAAATTATAGAATGTGTTTGAACGGCAAAAAGGCCGTCTGAAAACCAAAACAGGCTTTCAGACGGCCTGAACTTTTTTATTTGAAACCGATACACGGGTATCGGACAACTTCCCCGAAAGGACAAAAAACATGGCCTACACCCTGATTATCCCCGTCTGCCCGCACGCCGATGCAGCCAAAGCCGCCGCCAACATTGCGGCACAACTGCCCGATGCGGCCGTTTTCAACACCATGGACTATGCCGAAGAAGCCGTCCGCCTGACGGCCGAAGGCAAGGCGGACGACTGGTTGGACCTGCTGGTCGGCCGCGCCGCCGCCTTGGGCAAGGAAAACATCGTCATCCAAGGCATCAGCCCCAACGATGCCTATTTGTTCCTGAGCCGCCAAAACAACAGCCTGGCCACCGCCTTCAACGCCCGCATCGTCTTCGCCGTCAGCAAAGAACACGCCACCGCCCAACGCCTGCAAATGGCCAAAGCGTCTTTTGCCGGGCGCAAAGTCGAATTTGCCGGCGTGGTCGGCGGCACGGCCGAGGCCGCCCGAGCGGCCGGTTTGGACTACCTGGGCAGCGAAAACGCGCCCGAGGGCGTGGCAAAACTGGCCGCACCGCAGACCGTCCGCCTGTCGCCCGCACAATTCCGCCACAACATGATGGAAGCCGCCCGCAAAGCCGACAAACGCATAGTCCTGCCCGAAGGCGCAGAACCGCGCACCGTCCAAGCCGCCGCCATCTGCCACGAAAAAGGCCTGGCGCGCTGCGTGCTGCTGGCCAAACGCGAAGAAGTCCAAGCCGTGGCACAAGAAAAAGGCATCACCCTGCCCGCGTCGCTGGAAATCATAGACCCCGCCACACTGGTCGAACAATACGTCGCCCCCATGTGCGAACTGCGCAAATCCAAAGGCCTGACCCCCGAAGACGCGCGCAAACAACTGCAGGACACCGTGGTACTCGGCACCATGATGATGGCGCAAAACGACGTGGACGGCCTGGTTTCCGGCGCGGTACACACCACCGCCAACACCATACGCCCCGCCCTGCAGCTGATTAAAACCGCCCCCGGCGCGAGCATAGTCTCCAGCGTATTCTTCATGCTGCTGCCCGAACAGGTCGTAGTGTACGGCGACTGCGCGGTCAATCCCAACCCGACCGCCGAACAATTGGCCGAAATCGCCGTCCAGTCCGCAGCATCCGCCCGGGCCTTCGGCATAGAACCGCGCGTGGCCATGATTTCCTATTCCACCATAAATTCCGCCAGCGGCCCCGATGTAGATTTGGTTGTCGAAGCGACCAGGCTGGTGAAAGAAAAAGCCCCCGCCTTGGCCGTGGACGGCCCCTTGCAATACGATGCCGCCGTGGAAGAAAGCGTGGCCAAAACCAAAGCCCCCGACAGCCCCGTGGCGGGCAAGGCCAGCGTATTCGTGTTCCCCAACCTGACCACCGGCAACTGCACCTATAAAGCCGTCCAGCGCAACGCCAACGTATTGAGCGTGGGCCCCATGCTGCAAGGCCTGCGCAAACCGGTGAACGACCTGTCGCGCGGCGCACTGGTGGAAGACATAGTCTACACCATAGCCCTGACGGCGGTTCAGGCCACACAAATTGCCCGATAAACCGCATTATAGTGAATTAAAATAAAAATGAGACAAGGCGGCAACGCCCGCCGTGTACGTATGGTACATAAGGGCGTTGGCAACGCTGTAGCCTTGCGATTTTAATCCGCTATAAAAATACAAAAACCGCCCGAAAACCCGGCAAGGGATTTTCAGGCGGTTTTT
>JAUMUU010000207.1 GCA_030530545.1 Neisseria sp.
ATTAAATTTAAACCAGTACAGCGTTGCCCAGCCTTGCCGTACTATCTATACTGTCTGCGACTTAATCGCCTTGTCCTGATTTTTGTTCATCCACTATAAAATTGCAAGGCTAAGTCGTTGCCAACACCCTTATGTACCATCCGTACACGGTTCTCTTTGCCGCCTTGTATCATCTTTATTTTAATTTAATATAAATAACTTATAATCAGCATCTTAACATCAATATTTATCCTATAATCATATTATATTAAGAGAATTTCGATATTTCAACACACAGAGCCGCACATAAGGCGCAGCCCTGTGTTGCCCTGATTTAGAAGGGGTTACGCCCCTCCCAAACAAACCCGAATCCTACTGCCCTGATGAAGGGCGGGGTTTCAACCATTAAGGAAATTTCGATGAAAATCATTTTGGCCACTTCCATGGGCGGGCTGGGCGGCACGGAAACCGCCAGCCTGCGCCTGGGCAGCCTGTTGGCAAGGCAGGGGCATGATGTATTGCTGGCCGCATCGGACGGCCCTTTGCTTGCCGACGCGCGGGCGGCCGGTATGCGTTGGCAGAATATAGACTTTTACGGCGGCGGCCGTGCGGGCTACCTGCGTGCCGCCCTGTCCTTCGCCCGCCTGCTGCGGCGCGAACGCCCCGACATCGTCCACTGCCAAATGGCGCGCATCGTCCCCGCCTGCGCGATAGCGGCCAAAATCTGCTCGCCGCGCAGCAGGGTTTTCTACCACGCGCGCGGCCTGAACCCCGAAACCTACCCCAAAATCGCCCGCCTGTTCGCCAAACTCGGCGTGTATGTCATCGCCAACTGCCGCCACGAACAACAAAAGCTCATCCGCCACGGCTTCCCCGCCCAACGCACCGCCTATACCTACAACGCCCTGCCGCCCGCCCCCGCCGTTTGCGGCAAAACGCCGCGCGATTTTATTATGCTGGGCACATTGTCGCGCCTGGACAAGGTTCGCGCCGTCCACCTGACCATAGACGTTTTCCACACCCTGCTGCAGCGCGGCCTGCCCGTGCGGCTGCACATTGCCGGAACAGGCGAAAAACGCGCCGCCTTGGAAGCGCAGGCCGAAAGACTGGGCATTGCCGACAAGGTTTCCTTCCTCGGCGCGGTGCGCGATTTGGGGGCTTATTTTGCCGATACGGATATTTTGGTGAACACTTTGGATTGCGCGGGCGACCACGGCGCGGGCGTGGGCAACAATATTTTGGAAGCGGGGCTGTACCGCACCGCCGTTGCCGCTTATGATGCGGCAGGCATAGCCGAAATGGTGGTAAACGGCGAAACGGGCTTTTGTACCCCGCTGCGCGACCAGGCCGCGCTGGCAGACGCGCTGGAACGGCTGGTTCGTTCGCCCGAACTGCGGCAAACCTTAGGCAAGGCCTTGCACGAGCGCGTTACCCGTCTGTGTTCGGACGATGAAATCTACCGCACGACCATGGCCGCCTACGCGCTTGGGCGGCCGTCCTCCGCACAAGGGCAGGGATGAAATTCAAATAAATATCCCTTTTATAGCCAAATTACTTTATTTTTGATACGCCACTTGCCGATTATCGGCCTTCCC
>JAUMUU010000208.1 GCA_030530545.1 Neisseria sp.
CAATATCGACAAATTCGACAATGGCAGGCTGCATTTTTTGCGGATTGACGATTTTGGCTAATTCCGCCATACGCGGGTCGGGGACTTCGACTATGCCGACATTGGGTTCTATGGTGCAGAAGGGGTAGTTGGCCGCCTCTATGCCCGACTGGGTCAGTGCGTTAAAAAGGGTGGATTTGCCGACGTTGGGCAGGCCGACTATGCCGCATTTCAAACTCATGCTGTATCCTGTTTCAACAAATAAGGCCGCATATATAGCGAATTAAAATTGCAAGGCTACGGCATTGGCAAGCCTTGTCTCATTTTTATTTTAATCCACTATAAAATACAGCCCCGTAAAATAATTTCTAAGCCCCCAACCGCCACGGGGCGGGGGAAATTGACGGCGGGATTGTAGCACAATTCATATTTTCAAAGCCGCCCGCCCAGCCAATTCAAGGCCGGTTTTTTAACCGTCATATCGATTTCAAACTTCTGCCCGGCCGGATTCCACTTCAAAGGCCGGCTGCACCTTTCATATTCGCCGCGCTTCTTTCCCGCAATGTCCTGACCGCAGGCCTCTCCAGCCATTCCCAAATAAAGGACCGCCTGCCGCCCGCGCCTGTCTACGCGCGAACCGAAAGCCCCGTGCAGGAAAGACTTTTCCGCCCCGCCGCCTGCCCGCCCGACAAACACCGTTACCCCGCAGCCGTGAAAACCGCCAAAAACACCCCGGGTGCCGTAACACTGCAACTCGCCGTCATCCAATACATAATCGGTAATGCCGTCGCCATTCAAATCCGCCTGTTCCACCGCCCCCTCAAAACCATGAGGCCTCCCTCCCAACTGGCGGCAGAAGGCGGCCAACTCGTTTAACTCTTCCTCTACGGCCAAAGGCAGGGCGGACCAGGCAGGCGGAGGACAAAATACGGCCGCACACACGGCCCAACGGGCAATCGGCATCATAAGCATCAGGACAATCGACAAAATAAATTGAAATTCTACCGCAAAAACAAGATAAAGGCCGTCTGAAAACCCCGCATTTTTCAGACGGCCAAAATCACACAAACAATCAGCGCGTTACCGGCTTATACCGAATCCGTTTCGGTTTCGCGCCCTCTTCGCCCAAACGGCGTTTCTTGTCGGCTTCGTATTCCTGATAGTTGCCGTCGAAGAACACCCATTTGCTGTCGCCCTCGCAGGCCAGAATATGCGTGGCGATGCGGTCGAGAAACCAGCGGTCGTGCGAAATCACCATCACGCTGCCGGCAAATTCCAGCAAAGCATCTTCCAGCGCGCGCAGGGTTTCCACGTCCAAATCGTTGGACGGCTCGTCCAGCAGCAAGACATTGCCGCCGCCCAACAGGGTTTTCGCCAAGTGCAGCCTGCCGCGTTCGCCGCCGGAGAGCTGTCCGGCGATTTTGCTTTGGTCGCTGCCTTTGAAATTGAAGCGTCCCAAATACTGGCGGGCGGGGATTTCGAACTGCCCGACCTGCAAAATATCGCGGCCTTCGGCGATGTTGTCGAACACGGTTTTGTCGT
>JAUMUU010000094.1 GCA_030530545.1 Neisseria sp.
TATAGCGCCCGTCTTTAATCGGGTGCAGCGGGGTTTCTTGGGAATCGGGCGCGGCGGATGCGGCGGCGGCCAGGGAAAGGATGGAAAGGGCAAATAGGGTTTTCTGCATGATTCGTCTCCTTAGACTGGATTGGACGATGCTGCATATGCCCAAAAAAAGGGCTGAACAGCGGGGGCTGTGTCGGCGTATGCCGCCTGCGGCGGCCGCCGACACAGCTTGGTTAATTGTTATATGATAATAGTCTGTAGAGCTTCAACTCTAAGCGTTTATCGGCAGAAAAACCGCCCGAACGGTCATTGCCCGCGCCCCGACCCGGGGCGGCCCGCCCGGGCAGTCTGCCGCAAAACCGCCGTTTCGGTTAAAATGGCGGCTTTTGGTTTTCGGGGGCTGCCATGGGCACAGCCTGTTCTTTTTCTTTCGGCATAGCGGGCTGGCGCGCGGCCAGCAGCCGCATGGCCTCGCCGGAACAGTGGCGGCTTTGGGCGGCGGGAGATTTGGACGCGCAAAGCCTGCCCGAGCACAAACCCGGGCTTTCCTTCCTGCCCGCCATGCAGAGGCGGCGGCTGGGCGCGGCGGCGCGGCTGGTGTGCGAGGCGGCTTGGGAATTGGCCGATATTTATCCGAACAGCCCGCTGGTGTATGCCTCGCAAGACGGCGAGATCAACCGCAGCTTCGAGCTTTGGCCCGAGCTGCTGCAGTCGGGGCGCGTGTCGCCCACGTCTTTCGGCCTGTCTGTACACAACGCCTTGGCCGGGCAGTGGTCGATTTTGCGCGGCGATACGGCGGAAAACACCGCCCTGGCCGCCGTTTCGGACGGGCTGGAAACGGCCTTGGCCGAAACCTGCGCCCTGTTGCAGGACGGGGCGGAAAGGGTGTTGCTGGTGGTTTCGGACGATCCTTTGCGGGCGGAATACGGGGTTGCGCCCGCCTGCCGCGCGCCCTTCCCTTACGCGCTGGCCTTGGCGGTGGAAAGGGGCTGCGCCTATACGCTGACTTTGGAGGAGGCGGACGCGCCCGCCGCCGCCGCGCCTTATTGGGGGGCTTTGGAATGGATACGCTTTATGTTGTCCGACCGCCCCGCGCTGTCCCGCGATTATGGCGGCCGTATTTGGCATTGGCAGAAAAACGGCGGCCGGGGCGGGCGATGAAGGCCGGGGATTATTGCCGCCGCTTTGCCGCCACTTTGTCGGGCTTTGTCCTTTTCGGCGTGGCGGGCGTGTTGTTCAAAATCGCGCTGCTGCCCTATACGCTCAAACCGGCCAAGGGCGACACTGCCCGCCGGTTGGCCGCGCGGCGCATGATAGGGCGGGTTTGGCGGTTTTTTGTCGGTTATTTGAAGTGGTCGGGGGTGTTGGACGTGCGCTTCGAGGGTTTGGAAAGGCTGGGCCGCCCCGGCCAGCTCATCCTGGCCAACCATCCGTCTTTGTTGGACGTGGTGTTGATGGTCGCCCACTGCCCCGACCCCAATATTTTGGTGAAAAAGGATTTGTTGCACAATCCGGCCATGCGCAGCCAGATTATTGCGGCGGGCTATATCCTCAATGATGAAGGTATGGATGTGTTGGAGGAAATAGACGCGGTATTCAAAAGCGGGCAAAGTCTGCTGATTTTCCCCGAGGGCACGCGCACGGGCTGGGACGGGCAGGTTAAAATGCACAGGGGCGCGGTGTCTATAGGTTTACGCAGTGCGGCCGTGATTACGCCGGTGTGCATTAAGATGTCGCCGCCCAATTTTAAAAAGGGCCAGCCGTGGTACAGGATACCGCCGCGCAAAATTTATTATGAAATCACGGTGGGCGAGGATATTTTGCCCGAAAGCTGGTTGGCGGAAAAACCGCTGCCCATAGCCGCCCGGCGTTTGAACGAATATTTGCAAGACTATTTTACAAGGAAGACCACATGAGTGATTTAGAAAATCAAATCAAGCAGTTGATTATAGACAGCCTGGGGCTGGAAGATATTGCCGCCGCCGATATAGGCAGCGAAGACGCGCTGTTTGGCGATGACGGCCTGGGGCTGGATTCGGTGGACGCGCTGGAGCTGGGGCTGGCGGTGCAGAAGACCTTCGGTTTCCAATTGGACGGGGAGAAGGATAATTTGCGCGAGCATTTTGCCAATGTGAAGACGCTGGCCGCCTTTGTGAAGGGCCGTCTGGAAGAATCAGCCTGAAGGAAGTGCGATGAGCGGATTAAATGTGTTGGGCGAGGAGGAAATCCGCGCCCTGTTGGCCGATGCCTTGGTTAAGTTGTTTGAAATCGAACCGGAACGCATCAAACCCGATACCAATCTGTATGAGGATTTGGAAATCGACAGTATAGACGCTATAGATTTGATAGACCATATCAAGCGCGAAACCGGCCGCAGGCTGCAGGCCGAGGATTTCCGCAATGCGCGTACGGTGGACGATGTGGTGAAGGCTGTGCTGAAGGTGCAGGATGCCGCCGAATCTGCGGCGGAATAATAACGGGGCGGGGATTATGGTGAAGGTAATTTACTGCGGTATGCCCTGCGAGCTGATACCGCCGCAGCCGCCCTATCCCGCCATGTTGCGGATTTTGTCGCCCGAATATCTCAAACAGGCTTATGATTTGGGATTCCGCTGCATAGGCTATCCCAACGAAGTCTGCAAGGATTTGTCGGAAGGGGAGTATTCGGCCTTGGCGGCGCGATAGCCCCGTGCCGCCGCCCCAGGGGCTGTTTCAGATGAAGGTTTTAGGAAAGATTTTGCTGGTTCTTGCCAGCCTGGCTTATCCGCCGTTGTGGTATTACGGCCGGGAAGGCGGTGCGTTTTTTTGGCTGGCCGCCGCCATGTGCGTGTTGTGGCTGGTACGGGCGGCCATGCCGCAAACCCGCGCCCAACGTGCGGTTGCGCTGGTTTTGGCGTTTTTTTTCGCCGCCGTGCCGGTTTTGGGGCGGCCTGATTTTATGTATTGGTATCCCGTTGTTGTCAATGTGCTGATGTTGGCGGTTTTCGGCGGCAGTTTGTTTGCCGGGCAAACGGTGGTGGAAAGGCTGGCCAGGCTGCAGCATCCCGACCTGCCGCCCCGGGGTGTGCGCCATACGCGCCGCGTTACGTTGGTTTGGTGCGGTTTTTTTGTTTTTAACGGGGCGGCGGCCGCTATATTGGCGGGTATGGGGCGTTATGACTGGTGGGCGGTTTATACGGGCGCGGTGTCTTATGGGCTGATGGGGCTTTTGTTTGCGGGGGAGTGGGTGTATAGGAAGGTTGTTTTGAAGGTTTGATGTGTTTTTGTTTGTTTATGATATTTAGTTAATTTATGCTGCTGACTCAGGTTTTATCGCCCGCCCTTAATCCCGCCGATGTTGTCGCCGTTTGCCCCGCTTGGACGAGGGCGGATTTTAACCGGGCGGTTTTTTGTTTGTCCGACGGTTTGAGGAAGGCGGGCGCGCGTTCCGCCGCTTTGTGGTTTGAAGATGCCGCGCTGTTCGCCTGCGCGGTGTTGGCGGTGTGGCATGCGGGCGGGAAGGTGCTGCTGCTGCCGAATTTGGCGCGGGATAATTTGGATTGGGGCAGGACGGCGGATGTTTTTTTGACGGATTTCGAGGGTTTGCGGGGTAAGTTGGCAGGGTCTGCGCCCTTGTGGTATTTGCCCGATTGGCTGGCGCGGGCCGAATGCGGCCATCCTTCCCGCGAAAATTATTTGATTCCCCGTGATGCCCAGGCGTGGCTGAAGACGTCGGGGTCCAGCGGGGAGGCGCAGGTTGTGGTGAAAACCGCCGCGCAGATGGAGGCGGAAGCCTTGGTGCTGGCGGACGCGCTGCCTTTGGGGTGCGGCGGGGAGGCTGTGGTCGGCAGTGTTGTCCCGCAGCATCTTTATGGTTTTTCTTTCCGTTTCGCGCTTGCGCTGACCACGGGGCGGCCTATGGTGAGGAGGCAGGCGGTGTATCCGGAAAATCTGCTCGCCGCTACGGCGGCGCATGAGAAGGCGGTGTGGATTGCCAGTCCGGCGGTACTCAATCGTTTGGGTGCAAACCGCGATTGGGAGAAAATCGGGCATAAAATCGCTTTTATTGTGTCGGCGGGCGGCGCATTGCCCGAGGCGACGGCCGATTTGCTGCAGGAGGTTGCGGTGCGGCCGTTCGAGGTTTACGGCAGTACGGAAACCGGGGTAATCGCCTGGCGGCAGGACGGACGCGAATGGCGGCCTTTTGACGGGGTGGAAGTCGGTCAGGACGGGGACGGGGCGTTGTGGGCGGTTTCGCCCTGGTCGCCCCAACGCCGCCAAACCGCCGATTTGGTCGAGCCTTTGAACGGGGGGTTTCTGTTGCTGGGCCGCCAAGACCGTATTATTAAATTTGAGGACAAACGTGTGTCGCTGACCCAAATCGAACACGAACTTTTGCGGCATCCGTGGATAGCGGACGCACATGGCGGCCGTCATCCGCAATACGGGCGTATCGCGGTGTGGGCGGCGTTGAACGCGGCGGGTATAGGCGCGTTGCGCGACCGGGGCCGCGCCGCCGTTGCCGATGCGTTGAAACGGCATCTGGCCGCCACGCAGGATGTTGTCGCCCTGCCGCGTTATTGGCGTTTTACCGACTGCCTGCCGCGCAATGCACAGGCCAAAATCGCCGCCGCCGATTTTCAGACGGCTTTCGCCGTGGCGCAAACTTCGCCCGCCTGGTCGGAAACATGGTCTGAAAACGAAACCGCCGCAACCTTCACCGGCCGCGTGCCGCTGGATTTGGCCTATTTCGGCGGCCATTTCGCCACTTTTCCGCTGGTGCCGGGCGTGGTCGAACTGCAATGGGTGCGCGATTTGGCGGAACGCTACTCCTGGGGCGGGCGGCGCGTGGTCCGCGTGGAAAACCTGAAATACCAGCAGTTTGTCCGTCCGCACGACGAAGTGGCGGTGGAACTGAAATACGATGGAGACAAAAACAAATTAAATTTTAAAATCAGCAAGGACGGAAATCCGTGCGCGTCGGGGCGGATTGTATTCGAGGCCGCCTGAAAGCACGCAATATGGTAAAAAATCAGCCCGATTCGCCATACCGCACCACCCCGCCCAAGGCCTGCGCATCCAACCCCCCGTAAAACCCCCATTCCAACACCGCATCACCCTGCCACACGCAGGCCAACGCCAAACGCCCGTCCAACAGGGCCGACAACCCCCTCCAACCCGACTCCCCGTCTACCCGCAGCCTGCAACCCTCATCGCAAAAGACCAGGCCGACCCGCACCATATCGGCCGGAAACACCAAACCCGCCGCCTTGACCAAAGCCTCCTTCACACACCATAAACGATAAAAATCCTCCGCCCGCCACCCCCCGTGCGTCAAAAAAACACGTTCCCCTCCATCACACACCCAAGATGCCAGCGCGGCAAAATCGCGCGGCCGCACCACCTCCACATCCACCCCGCAGCGCAGCCCCCCCCTGCCGGCCAAAAGCGCGGCATAACCCCGGCTGTGCGACAAAGACAAAACCTCATGCCGCGCCTGCGCCTTCAAAAAACGGCTCGTCCGCCAATCCGGGCGTTCGGCCAAACGAGGCTGCCCGGCCAAACGCCCCGCATCCGCCTCATCCAAAGGCGCATCATCATAAAAAACACCCGCCGCCGGACCGGCCGACAGGCAAAACAACCTTTCCACTGGTTTTGTCATCCCATATTGTTTAAAATCAGCCCGACCGGCCTCAAAGGCCTCCGTCCGTTCCAGGACAAAATTCCAACCATCCGTCATTCAAGGAAAACACCATGACAAACACCCCCAAAATCCTGCTGGCCGCACTGGCCGCCACCGCACTGACCGCCGCCCACGCCCGCGACGACACCCTATATCTGTCCATAAACGACGCATTAAACTCACCCAAAGCCGCAGAAGTGCTGGACCCGTCCATCAAAATCACCTTTGCCGGCGGCAGCGGCGGCATCATCAAAAAAGGCTTGGTCAGCAACAAAAAAACCAACGCCGTAGGCAAATCGGACGAAGAAGCCTGCCAATGGGCATTATTGTCGGCACTGAAACAATTTCAAGAAACCGCCAAAAAAAACCACGCCGCCCGCGTCATCAACCTGGTCAGCTACTACAAGCGCAACACCTTTAAAAGCCACAAAGAATACGAATGCCATGCAGGCGGCGTGATGGCCGGTGTCACACTCAAAGGCGACATAGCCAAATAACGCCCGGCAAAACACAAAAACCGCCCGGCTGCAGCCCGGGTGGTTTTTTCACTGATAAAGATTGAACCATGCTTCAAAGGGAACTGCCGGAAAAATAGAAAAAACTCAAACCCCCGCCACAGCCTTATTAAGGAGAAACAAAGTTGCAACACGCAGGGCTGTGTGTTGAAACATTATCGGGCGAAGCATGGCAGCGTTTCCCCAACAGCCGTTTTTTTATTATAGTATAGTGGATTAAAATAAAAATGAGACAAGGCGGCAACGCCCGCCATGTACGGATAATACATAGGGCGTTGGCAAGGACTTAGCCTTGCGATTTTAATCCACTATAATCAGGCTATTCGCCGCGCAACTTCGCCAAAATGGGTTTGATTTCTTTGCCGCGTTTGTCGGTCAGCCATTTCGTGTATTTTGACATCATCTTTTTGACTGCAAACTCGGCTGCGATTTCGGCTTTTTCTGCCGCGTTGAAATCGGGGCTTTCTGCGGCGGTTTTCAAATCGGCTATCCAGTCTTTATAGAGCTTAGTGTGCGCGTCATTGTTTACAATTAAATCTGTGTACGCTGCCATTTTATCTTGCCATGTTTGGATAAACTGCCGATGCGCGGGCATGGCGGCCAGTTCGGCGGCTTTTTGTTGCGCGGCGAGGGCTTGTTGCTGCGCTTCTTGGATTTGCTTGATTTTCCCAAGTGCATCGTCATCTGCGGCTGTGAAATAGCCGTAGCCCGATGCGGTCTTGCTGCCCGCGCCTTGTACCTGCAGGGCTTGAAACAGCAGGTTTTTGGCGTAGGTTGCCCATACGTCCGCGCCCCGCGCACATTCGATAACGAAATAGAAGCTGCCCTGTGTGGCGATTTGCTGATTGGGAATGGGTGATTCCATTTCATCGGCTTCGGGCTGTTTGCCGTTGTAATAATCCTGGTGGTGGGTGGT
>JAUMUU010000209.1 GCA_030530545.1 Neisseria sp.
ACATACGACAATGCCACCATGTTTGATTTTAAAAGCGGCGATTTGTGGGGCAAGCACAATATGTCCAGCTTCTACAAAGGCGACAAAACGGGCAAATTGGCCGAATATTTCTCCAACGGCGCGCGCATAGACAGGCATTACGACAACCCTTATACCCGCGACAGCGATGGGGACGGTTTTTCGGACGGGATAGAACAGAAACTGGGCAGCGGCATAGGCGACCAAAGCGAGACCCCCTACGCCACAGGCGCATCGGCCGTCCACCAGGACGACCGTCCCATGCTCGCCCTGATTGCCACCGAAACCGCCGATGGCAAAACCCACACCCAAGCCATAGAAATGCACGCGCAGGAACAGGACGGCCAAACCGTCTACACCCCGCACGGCGATGTCTTGGATTTGGGCTGGACGGCGGGGGATTGGTCGGAAATGCAGGGCGGCGGCGGTTGGGCGGACGGGCTGGCCCATCTGCACGGCGGCAGCGGCGATGATGTCTTGACCGGCAGCGGCGGCCGCGATTATCTGGCGGGCGGTGCGGGCAGCGATATCCTGTCCGGCGGGGAAGGCGGCGACATTTTCGCCTTCGGATTGGCGGATTTGGCAGGCGGCGCATCCGACATCATCAAAGATTTCAATCCTTGGGAAGACAAATTGGATTTGGGCGGGCTGCGCCCCCTGTTTGCCGACCACGGCGAAAACTTTGCCTGGGAGGACGTGTTGTCCGACAGCCGCGAACAGGCGGCAGGGTCGGCTCTCTTTTTCGATGCCGCCGAACACACCCTTTCCTACCGTACCGCCGACAACGGCAACTGGGAGGTGCTGGCCAAATTGGAAGAAACGGCCGCCCTGGGCGCGGGGCAGATTATAGGCTGAATGCAAAGCCGCCTGAAAACAAAATATTGTGTTTTCAGGCGGTTTTTATTCGGATTCGCCGCCTTCCCCCCAGTGCGGCAGATTCGGAATATCCAAACCGAACAATTCCAAGGCGCGGCCTACACTGTGGGTCAAAATATCGTCCACGCTTTGCGGCCGGTGGTAGAAGGCGGGTACGGGCGGGAAAACAATGCCGCCCATTTCCGTTACCCGCCGCATATTGTCCAAATGCGCCAGATTCAGCGGCGTTTCGCGCACCATCAGCACCAGCCGCCGCCTCTCTTTCAGGGTAACGTCCGCCGCCCGCGTCAACAGATTGTCGCTGTAACCGTGCGCCACGGCTGCCAGCGTGCGCATCGAGCAGGGAGCGACCAGCATCCCCAGCGTTTGAAACGAACCGCTGGCAATAGGGGCGGCCAGGTTGCCGGCCGGATGCACCGTGTCGGCCAGCGCGTACACTTCTTCGCGGCGCAAGTCCGTTTCCTGCGCGCGCGTCAGTTCCGCCCCTTTGGATACCACCAGATGCGTTTCCACATCCGCCTGCCGCAACAGCCGAAGCGCGGTGTGGCCGTATTGGAAACCGCTGGCGCCGCTGATGCCCAGCACGATGCGCCGTTTTGCCATAAA
>JAUMUU010000095.1 GCA_030530545.1 Neisseria sp.
GGGTTGGGGCTGCCGTTTATCAAATCTGCCGGCCGGCGGATTTCAGGCTGTTTTGGTAGCTTTGCAGCAGGGTGTTTTTGACTACCGAGGATTCGTTGAGCGGCAGACCCCGGCCTATGAGTTCGCGCAGGAGTGCGGCGCGTGCTTCTTCGCCCGCATCCAGGGTAACGATAACCGCGCCATCGCGTAATTCGGCATGATGCACGCCCGCCGTGGCGCGTACGGTCTGCAGGGCCTCGTCCGCCCGGCCGCTGAAGCGCAGCAATAGGGTTTGTTGTCCGGCCGCGTCTTCGTGCAGGGTTTCGAAGGCCTGTATGCGGCCTTCTTTGATAACCAGCATATGCGAACAGTATTCGTCCAGTTCGGACAGGATGTGGCTGGAGACTAAGATGGTCATGCCTTCTTTTTTCAGCAGCAGCAGGAGTTGGGACAGTTCGTGCCGGGCATCGGGGTCCAGCCCGCTGGCCGGTTCGTCCAACAGCAGGAATTTGGGCCTGTGGACTATGACCTGCCCTATGCCCACGCGCTGCTTCTGCCCGCGCGAAAGGTCGTTCACTTTGCTGTAGAGTTTGTTGTCCAAGCCCAAAAGGCGCACGGTTTCGGTCATCACGCCGTCCAAAAGGTCATCGGAAAGGCCGCGCGATTTGGCCGCGTAGGTCAGGCACTGGATGACGGTCAGGCCGTCCGACAGGCCGAACAGGTCGGGCAGGTAGCCCAGTTTGGCAAAGCTGGCGCGGGGGTTTTCTAAAACGGGGCTGCCGTCCAATACAACTTTGCCCGCCTCGGGGATTTCCAAACCGGCCATGCAGCGCATCAGGGTGGATTTGCCCGCGCCGTTGGGGCCTATCAGGCCGGTAATGCTGCCTTGCGGCAGTTCGACCGAAATGTCGAACAGTACCTGTTTGTCGTCATAATAGAAATCTAGGTTGTGGACGCTGATCATGATGTTCCCGTTGTGATGGAAAAGGGTAAGGATAATCGAAAAGAAATGTGTTTGGAAGGTCGGAAAACGGCCGAAAGGCCGTCTGAACACGGCTGGGACGGGTTTTGCAGGCCGTCCGCCTATTTGTTTGCAATGATGCGCGAATCAAAATCCGGCACCGCCGTCCGCAGCCCGCCCCAGGGGTTTGAGTTCGCAACCTTCGGGCGACACGGACAGGTATCCCCCAAAGCCGTCATACCAGTCGGGCAGCACATAGCGTTGGATTGTGCGCCCGTCAAAGCGGTGTTCGTGGACGGCCGGACGGTGCGTGTGGCCGTGAATCAGCGCGTCTGCCTGCGGATAATGCCGCAAGGCCGCCTGAACGCCTTTTTCCGTTACATCGGAGAGGGTGCTGCGGCCTACCGCCCGTTTGCGCTTTTTGCTGGCCTCGCGCATTCTGGCGGCCAGGGCGCGGCGGATGCAGGGCGGTTGGCGCAACAGGGCCTTCTCTATCCAGGGGGTGCGTATGATGCGGCGGAAACGCTGATAGGGCAAATCGTCGGTACACATTTCGTCGCCGTGGCTGATGAGGTATTTCCTGCCGTAAAGTTCCACCAAGACGGTTTGCGGCAGCAGGATGATGCCCGATTGCCGGGCATAGCGCGGCCCCAACAGGAAATCGCGGTTGCCGCAGATGAAATATACCGGCACGTCCGCCGAAAACGCCTTCAATGCGGCCGATGCCGTTTGCGCCGCCCCGCAGGCCAAATCGTCCCCCAGCCAGACTTCGAACAAATCCCCCAATATGTATAACGCGTCGGTTTCCCCGCGCCAATCCTGCAGGGCGTTTAAAAACAGGCTGTTGAGTTTGGGGGTGTCGTCGGACAGGTGGAGGTCGGCAATAAAGACGGTTTGGCGCATGGTTTCCTCAAACAAGGGCGACGGCCGTACTTCCCCGGTCGGTTATCGGCCGTCATGGTTTTTCCGGTGCGGCAGGGCCAGGCCGCGCAGTTCGGCCGCAACGGGGCAGCCGGGGTCGTGCGCGCCGTCCAAATAGCCGGTACTCATTAAAAATTCGCCCACGATTTCGCGGCCGACAAATTTGAAGTGCCGTTTGAACAGTTTGAGCCAGCCCTCCAATGCCAGATGGCTATGGCCGTCCAGCCAGGCTTGGAAAGAGCCGTATTCGCGCTGCAGCAGCATAATCTGCCGGGCGTTGAAGACGGCGGCATCGATTTTCAGGCGGTTGCGGATAATGCCTTTGTCGTTCAACAGGCGCAGGCGGCCGTTTTCGTCCAAGGCGGCCACGGCGGCTATGTCGAAACCGCAATAGGCTTTTCTGAATGCGGCCTGCCGTTTCAAAATCAGCGTCCAGTTCAGCCCCGCCTGGTTGATTTCCAATACCAGCCGTTCAAAGAGTTCGTTATCGCCGTTTACGGGAAAGCCGTAAACATGGTCGTGATAATGTTTGTTGGGGTCTGCCGTATCGGGCGGCAGGGCGTTGGCCAAGGTGCAGTAGCTCATTATGGGGCGGTTGCCTCTTTTAACGGTAGAATCCTTGTTCGCGCAAAAAATCGCGCATTTTTTCGGCAAATACGCGGTATCCGGCGGCATTGGCGTGTATTTGGTCGGATTTTAGGCCTTTGTCGCCCAAAATGTCCGCCCACGCGCCCGCCAGCAGCGGCACGCGGTATTGTTCGGCCAATTCGGCATACAGGGGGTGGTCGCTCGGGCTGCCGACCAGGGCTCCCAGGCTCAAACGGGGTTCGGCAATCAGCACGGAGGGGACGGATGCCGCCTGCAGCGTCTGCAAGATGCCGCCTATGTCGGCACGGGTTTGTGCCTCGGGTATCTTGCGCAGGAAGTCGTTGCCGCCTATGCCCGTCAAAACCAGTGCCGGGGCATGTTGTTTCATCAGTGCGGGCAGCCGGGCCAGTGCCTGGGCCGAAGTATCGCCCGATACGCCGCCGTTAATGACCTTCCAGCCCGTCATCGCCGCCAGTTGTTCGGGGTAGGCGGAGGCGGCGGGCGCGCCGTAGCCGTAAGTCAGCGAGTCGCCCAGGGCCAAAACCGTGCTGCCGGCGGGCAGGGCGGCGTGTTTCGGACGGCTGCGGCAGGCGGCCAGGGCAGGCAGGCACAACGCCAGGGCAAGCAGGCGGCGGCGGGTAAGCATGGTTTTCCCTCTCTATAATCAGGCGGAAGTCAATCAGGCGGATAAAGGCGCGGCAGTGCAAAAGGCAAAGGCCGCGCCTTGCGGGCGGTTTGGCCGTATTGTAAGGCAAACCGCGCCGGGCCGCAGGCCGTCTGAAAGAAAAGCCGCTTTTCAGACGGGCCGTCCTTTCTGTATCATGACGGCTTGAATTTTGAAAGCCGCCGTTTATGTTGCCCACCATCCCCCTGTCCAAAGACATTGTCCGCCCCCCTGAAACCGTATTGGTCAATATCACCCCTCAGGAAACCCGGGTTGCGATGCTGGAGGAGAACAACATCTGCGAATTGCACATAGAGCGCAATTCGGGGCACGGCCTGGTCGGCAACATCTATTTGGGCGTGGTCAGGCGCGTGCTGCCGGGGATGCAGAGCGCGTTTATAGACATAGGCCTGGAGCGGGCGGCCTTCCTGCACATTGTGGACGTATTGGAACAGCGGCAAAATCCCGATGCCGAGCAGCGCATAGAGCATATGCTGTTCGAAGGGCAGACCGTACTGGTGCAGGTCATCAAAGACCCCATCAACAGCAAGGGCGCGCGCCTGTCCACCCAGATTTCGCTGGCCGGACGCTTCCTGGTCCACCTGCCGCAGGACAGGCACATAGGCGTATCGCAACGCATAGAGGACCACGAAGAACGCCACAACCTGAGAGGGCGGCTGCAAAAACTGCTGCCCGAGGACGCGCCGCACGGCTACATCATCCGCACCAGCGCCGAGACCGCCTCCGATGCCGAACTTGCGGCCGACATAGGCTACCTGACCAAAGTATGGGGCAACATCCAGCACCTGGCCAAAACCCTGCCGCCCGAATCCCTGCTATACCACGACCTGCCCCTGCCCTTGCGCGTCCTGCGCGACATGTTCAGCGGCAACACCACCGAAATCCTGGTCGATTCCAAAGAAAACTTCGTCAAAATGCAGGAATTTGCCGCCCAATACGTCCAAGGCGCGGCGGAAAAAATCAAACTCTTCACCGGCGAGCGGCCGCTTTTCGAAACCCACAACGTCGAGGCCGAAATCAACCGCGCCCTGCAGCCGCGCGTAAACCTGAACTTCGGCAGCTACCTGATTATAGAGGCCACAGAGGCCATGACCACCATAGACGTGAACACCGGCGGCTTTGTCGGCGCGCGCAACTTTGACGAAACCATCTTCAAAACCAACCTCGAAGCCTGCCACGCCATCGCCCGCGAACTGCGATTGCGCAACCTGGGCGGCATCATCATCATAGACTTCATAGACATGGCCTCCGACATACACCGCGAAGCCGTGCTGCAGGAATTGGCCAAGGCATTGAGCTTCGACCGCACCCGCGTAACCCTTAACGGCTTCACCAGCCTGGGGCTGGTCGAACTCACGCGCAAACGCACGCGCGAAAACCTAAGCCACGTCCTGTGCGAGCCCTGTCCCGCCTGCCAGGGCAGGGGGCGGCTGAAAACCCCGCAGACCGTCTGCTACGAAATCCAGCGCGAAATCGTGCGCGAAAGCCGCCGCTTCGATGTCAAACAATTCCGCATCCTGGCCGCGCCGGAGGTCATAGACCTGTTTTTGGACGAAGAATCGCAATCACTGGCGATGCTGATAGACTTTATCGGCAAACCGGTGTCCCTGGCGGTGGAAAACAGCTACACGCAGGAACAATTCGATGTCGTCATCATGTAACGGAAAACGGCAGGCCGTCTGAAAATACAAACAGTCCCCATGCCGAAAACACATTCTGGCGGCATCTTTCTTTTCATAACAGTGCGGCTAATCTATAATAACCAAACTTTACCATGTAAAAACAAAACCGCAGTCATCACAACGCCCTCCCCACAGGGCAAACCGGGGAAACCACCTTATGAGCGCAGGCCTACTACGGGTTCTAATCCAAAACCAAACCATCAGCAGCGACCAGGCCGCACGTTACCAAAAAGCATTGAAACAAGACAAAGACATTGTTCCGATGCTGTTTAACGACGGCGTAACCAATGCCAAGGCATTGGCCGAAACACTGGCCAAGACCTTCAGCTACCCCCTGCTCGACCTCACCTACTACCCGCGCAGCAACATCGTGCCGGACATCATCAACGAAGAGCAGATGCAGCTTTACTCCTGCGTACCGATTTTCCGGCGCGGGAACACCGTATACCTGGCCGTTTCCGACCCGACGCGCATACAGGAATTTCAAAAAATCTCCTTTGCCGCAGGCGTATCCATAGACCTGGTGATAGTCCGGCACGACCAAATGGGCACACTGGTGGACTGGTTTGCCCAGCGTTCGACCTCCATCATCAAAGAAATGTCCAAAGAGACATTGGAGGCGGCCACGCCCCAGGCGCTGTACATAGACAACGAAGAGGCCGAAGACGGGCCTATCGCCCGCTTCATCCACAAAACCCTGTCCGATGCCCTGAATTCGGGCGCGTCCGACATCCATTTCGAATTTTACGAACACATGGCGCGCGTCCGCTTCCGCGTGGACGGCATGTTGCGCGAAGTCGTACAGCCGCCGGTGGCCGTACGCAGCCAACTGGCCTCGCGCATCAAAGTCATGGCCCGTTTGGACATTTCCGAAAAACGCATACCTCAGGACGGCCGCATCCAAATTTCCTTTAGCAAAAACGGCCGCCCGACCGACTTCCGCGTCAGCACGCTGCCCACCCTGTTCGGCGAAAAAGTCGTGATGCGTATCCTCAACTCCGATGCCGCATCCCTGAACATAGACCAACTGGGTTTTGAAGACTTCCAAAAAGAACTGCTGCTGGAGGCCATACACCGCCCTTACGGCATGGTACTGGTAACCGGCCCCACAGGCTCGGGTAAAACCGTCTCACTGTATACCTGCCTGAACATCCTGAACACCGAGGGCGTAAACATCTCCACGGCGGAGGACCCGGCGGAGATCAACCTGCCCGGCATCAACCAAGTAAACGTAAACGACAAACAGGGGCTGACCTTTGCCGCCGCCCTGAAATCCTTCCTGCGCCAAGACCCCGACATCATCATGGTGGGTGAGATCCGCGACCTGGAAACCGCCGACATCGCCATCAAAGCGGCGCAAACCGGCCACATGGTATTTTCCACCCTGCACACCAACAACGCCCCGGCAACCCTGTCGCGTATGCTCAACATGGGCGTAGCCCCGTTCAACATCGCCAGCTCGGTAAGCCTGATTATGGCGCAACGCCTGCTGCGCCGCCTGTGCCCCCACTGCAAGGCCACCATGGAAAGGCCGCCCGAGCACTCCCTGAAAAAGGCCGGCTTCACAGACGAAGACCTGGCCGGCGACTGGACCATGTACCGCGCCGTAGGCTGCGACGCCTGCCGTGGCAAAGGCTACAAAGGCAGGGCGGGCGTTTACGAAGTCATGCCCATTACGGACGAAATGCAACGTGTTATCATGGAAGGCGGTACCGAAGTGGACATACAGCAAATGGCCTACAAGGAAGGTATGGTAGACTTGCGCCGCGCCGGTATACTGAAAGTCATACAGGGCATAACTTCGTTGGAAGAAGTATTGGGCAACACCAACGATTAACTTACTCAACCAAACTCAGCAAAATAGGTAGGGAAAATGAGAGCAACAAGCAGAAACAAACCCAAAGAACAGGGAAAACGGTTTACCTTCGAGGGCAAACATACCCAAAGCGAACAAATCGTCAGGGGCGAAGTAGTTGCCGCCAGCGAAGAGGATGCACACAAAAAACTCCTCAGACGCGGCATCAAGCCCCTGCGCGTTACCAGAGTCAAAAAGACCCGGCAAAAAAGCATCACCCAAGAAGACATCACCGTCTTCACCCGCCAACTGGCAACCATGATGAAGGCCGGCCTGCCGCTGATGCAGGCATTTGAAATCGTGGCGCGCGGCCA
>JAUMUU010000096.1 GCA_030530545.1 Neisseria sp.
TGGTGGTGGACTTGCCGCAGCCGTTGCTGCCGAGAAAGCCGAAAATCTCGCCTTTCTGAATGGTGAAGCTGACGTGATCGACGGCGGTGAAATCGCCGAAACGCTTGGTCAGCCCGTGCGCTTCCATAGCGGGCGGCGCATCGGGATCGGGGACGAACGGCGTGATTTCCAGCCCGCCCGAACCCTGCTGCTTTTCCGGCGGCAGCATTTTGACGTAGGCTTCTTCCAAAACATCCGTGCCGTAGTCCGCCAGCACATCCGCAGTCGGCTTGTTTTCCAGCAGCCTGCCCGCATCCATCGCCAGCAGCTGTTCAAAACGCTGCGCTTCTTCGATGTAGGCAGTCGCCACAATCACCGTCATCCCCGCGTGTTCCTGCCGCAAATCATCGACCAAAGCCCAAAACTGGCGGCGCGACAAGGGATCCACGCCCGTGGTCGGCTCGTCCAGAATCAGCAAATCGGGGCTGTGCACCAGCGCGCAGCACAGACTCAGCTTCTGCTTCATGCCGCCCGACAGCTTGCCCGCCGCCCTGCCGGAAAACGGCGCAAGGCGGGTCGCTTCCATCAGCCGCGCAATCTGCCGCCCGCGCTCGGCCGCGTCCAAACCGAACAGCCGCGCGTGAAAATCGATGTTTTCATACACCGACAAGGTGGGATACAGGTTGCGCCCCAAGCCCTGCGGCATAAAGGCGATACGGTGCGACAACGCCAGCCGCGTTTCCTTGTCGGCCATATCGCCGCCCAACACTTCCACCCGCCCGTCCTGAATGATTTTTACGCCCGCAATCAGCGAGAGCAGCGTCGATTTGCCCACGCCGTCCGGCCCTATCAGGCCGACCGTCGCGCCTTTCGGAATGTCCAGCGACACACCGTCCAGCGCAAGGACCTTGCCGTAGCGGTGGGACAGGTTTTGGATGGAAACGGTGTTCATGATGCAGCCTTTTTTTGCAGAAAACAAAATTTCAAACGGACGGTTCGTAACGGCTGATTTCCAGCAGATTACCATCGGGGTCGCGCAAATAAACCGACCGTATCGCGCCGACCGCCCCCGTACGCGGAACAATCCCGCCTATGGTTGCCACGCCGTGCGAAGCCAGTTCTTCCGCAACCTGCTCCAACGGCGTATCCGTCAGCAAACACAAATCCGCCGTACCGCAGGCGGCATTTTGCGCGTTGGGCAGGATTTCCGCCCCGCTTTGGTGCAGATTGATTTTCTGCCTGCCGAACAATAACGCCTTGCGCCCTTCGCCGAACGTAATTTCTTCCATACCCAACACACGGGTATAAAAAGCCACGCTGCGGGAAACATCGGCAACGGTCAAAACCAAATGGTCCAGCGAAACAATCTTCATCAAAACTTCCTTAATGGTTGAAACCCCGCCCTTAGCGGCGGTAGGATTCGGGGCTGTTTAGGATGGGCGCAACCCCTGCCAAATCAGGGCGGCACACGGGGCTGCGCCTTCGGCACATCCTTAAACCCGGCAATCAGCCCCAAAACGCTTCTTCAAACCCCGCCGCGCATTCGGGCGGCAGTTCGCGGTACAGCAAACCGTGCAGTGCCGCCCGCAATTCGGCGGTTTTGCAACAACCGTCTTCATCATAAAACGCCCTGCCCGCCGCCCGCCATTCCTGTTCAAAATCATAAACCGCCGACAGGGTTTGCATCAGCACGGCCACGGACGGCGCGACCGGGCGGCGGTTTTCCACCGTGCCGCAGCCCGTCATCAGCCAGTATACGGGGCTGCCGGGCGCGGCGGTATCGGCAAACAGGATGGAATCGTCAAACATGATGACGAACACCGCCCATTCTTCGCGCCAGCCTTCTATCGGCAAATATTGTTTTGCTTTGTCGTCCCAGCCGAACGCCCAATCCTGCCAAATATCGGGCAGCCTTGCATAAGTCAGCCATTGCAAAAACAGGGTTTCCATTTCCAGCCAGTAATCGGCACTCGGATTGTCGGACTGCCATGTGCCGTCCATATGGCGGTAAAACCCGGCCAGCGCGCCCAAATGCAGATGGCGGCCGCTTTGCAAAGGCGGCAAATCCTGCGGCGTTTGCGTGTAGGGAAACCCGAAGGTTTGGGCGAAGGTTCGGATAAGATTATCGTCCATAAGATTATCTCCCGCATTCGGGCGGTTTGGCGGCGGCGAAAACCACGAAATTATAATGTTGGAAATACAAATCGGCCTGCAGCCCCGCTTCACGCAGCCATTGGAACTGGTCGGACAACGTAGCCATGCGGTCGAGTTTGATGCGTTCGAAGGCGGCGTTTTTCTCGGCTTCGTCCAGCGCGGTGCTGTGTGCAACGTGCTGCCGCCATGCTTCGGTATAGATGCGTTCGGCCTCGGCGGTTTCGCCCAATACCTGGTCGGCATTGATAAAGCGGCCGTTTGGCGCAAGCAGGCGGGCGATTCGGCAAAACAGCGATTGTTTTTGTTCATTTTCCAAGTGATGGATGGCCAAACCGGACACAATCAGGTCGAAACCGCCCTCCGGCAGGTCTGCCGCTTCGTCCGGCCGCGCCAAATCCTGTTCCATGTAACGGAAGTTGGGCAGGCCTTGGAAACGTTGTTCCGCTTGCGCCAGCATCTGCTTGGAAATATCGGCCAAAGTATATTCGGCATCAGGATGGCGGGCATGGACAAACGCGCTCATCAACCCCGTGCCCGCACCCAAATCGAGTACGCGGCGCACATCCGGCACGCCTGCGGCCAAATCGGCGGCGGTTTGGTAAAACAGGTCGAAACAAGGTATCAGGGCGCGGCGTTGGCCATCGTATTGCGCGGATACGGCGTTGAATTGGTTTTGGATGGCTTGGGTATCCATGTCGTCCTTTCTTTATCGGTTCTCTGCCGCCGTTTCCAGATAGGGGGCGAACATTTTTACCACCTCCTCCGCGCTTACCGGCTGCGGGGCGTGGCAGGGTTGGTCTTTTACTTGCCCTATAAAATCGCTGTTGCCGTAATAACGGGCAAAATACGCGCCGCCGTCTTGATACAGCAGAATATTGGCAACGCTGCCGCGCCCGTCGCCGAACAGGGGTTTGCGCCAGCGGCAGCCTGCGGCTTCCACGGTGCGGCGGTATTGGCCGGACAGGGCGATGAGATTGCCTTCGCCGTCCAGCCAGATTTTGTGCAATACCAAATCGCCGCGCTGCGGCCATTTTTCCGGCCGCATCCGCCACACTGCGCCACGGTAGGGGACGATTTGGGCGTAGTCGGACAGGGTCAGGCCGGGGTCGTCCGTGTTTTTGCGGACGACATAATCGGCAGGCAGGTTTATGGTTGTGCCGCCTATGCGGACGCGCGCATCCGCGCCTTCGCATCCGGCCAGGGTGTATTGCTCCGGCCGCCAGTCGTCATAAGGCCGTGCGCCCGCCCGGGACGGGGTGTGGGAAAAGTCTAAGGTATATGCGCCGTTTCGGGGGCGGGGGTTTTCGGCGCGGTTAGGACGGTTGCCGACAGGGGCAGGGATGCTTTGCCGCTGCCGCCGCGTATTTCGTTTATCCGGTAGCCGCCCCAGTCCATGCAGCCCGGCGGCAGTTTCGCGCCCAAAACGTGGGTGCGGCCTATGACTTCCTCCAAGGGCGGGTTCTGCCCTTTGTTTGCCAGATAGTCCAGTGTCGTTCCGGCGGGCAGGGTGATTTTTCGGAAAGGGGCGGCGGCGGGCAGGACGGCCTGTTTGCGTTCCTGTTCGGGCGGACGCTGGCTCAGGCCGTAGGCGGCGGAAGGCAGGATGAGCAGGGCTAAGGCGGTTTTATACATGGCGGTTTCCTGCGGGGAAGGTTCTGAACACGGCTTTATGTTTTTTCAGACGGCCGGCCGTTTTCCAAATAACGGTGTTCGGGCATTCCGATATGCCGCGAGACGGGATTGCCCATCAACGGGAAAAAGCCGTCTGCCAGCTCATACAGCGGCAGCGGCCAGAAAGCGCCTTCCGCCGCCGCACCGGGGTCGGCCTGTTCCAGCCAGCGGTTCAAATCCCGCGCCGCCGCGTCTCCGCCTTCGTGCAGCCCGCCCTTCCCGGCAAAACCCGCTTTGAGCCGGAACACCGCCGCCATCAGGCGGCAATACGTCTGCACAAACAAAGTCAAACTGCTATTGGCAAACACCAGCGGCCTTTCCCAAGCATTTTCCGCTTCAGGCGAATACAGCCTCACCCGACCGTCCTCACCGATGATGAAATAAGCACCGCCGTAACCGTATTTGCCGAAACAGCATGCCTCGCCCCAAGGCGTATCGACAGACACCGTTTCATCGGAAAAGCGGGCAAAGTAAAAACCGGCAGTCGGATAGTCGATCAAAAGCGCGATAAGGTCGCGGCCTTCGCCTTCAAGCGGTATTTGCAGGACGGCGATACCGTCTGCGCTTAGGGCGCGGGACAAATCCAACATGGGGCATCCCGTGTTCAAACGGTTTGCAGGCCGTAAAACGCCCGCGCCGCCGCCCAAAAAATTTCCGGCTGCTCCTTCAACACTTCGTGCCGCGCAAAAGGGACATTCATCAAATGCGCTTCGGGCAAAACCGTATGCAAATCTGCCAAATCATTTAGCGAAAACAAAAAATCCCCTTCGCCGCGCACCGCCAGCACGGGGGCGGCGATTCGGGATACGGCCTCATCGGGATAACCCGTATCCGACACATCCAGCCACAGCCGCTTCAAATCGGCGGCCAGCGCGGCCAAATCCGGTTGCGGGTTCAGCGTTTCGTAGGCGGCGGCCTGTTCGGGCATATTCTCGCGGAAAAACGCGGCATCCAGCCCTTCGAACATCTCGCGCACCGGCGCAAGCTGGCGGCTGTGCCAAGACGCGCCCACGGTCAGCACGGACTTCGCCCGCGCATCCGCCGCCGCCAAACGGTAGGCGGCCGTGCCGCCGTCGCTGAAGCCCAGCACATGATATTCCTGCAAATCCAAGGCCCGCACAACCTGCCCTGCGTCGTCGGCAATCTGCGCGTAGGTCAAATCCGCCGTGCCGCGCGTGGAACGGCCGTGGCCGCGCGTATCGGTTTCTACCACGAAGAAATGCCGCAGCAATTCGGGCAAAACGGCGGCAAAATCTTCCGCCGAGCCCAAACCGCCGTGCAGCAGCAACAGTGCGGGCGCGGACGGGCGGCCTCCGGCGCGGTAAAACAGGTCGGCATCGAGATGGCGGACAAAGGGCATAAGGCCTCCTTCAAAATACTTTCGGCCTGCCGCTGCCCGGGGGTGGGGCCGGTTTGCGGCGGCGTTCGTTGTTTCCTGACGGTTGAACCCCGGACTTAGGGCAGCCGGACGGCCAATTCCTGCGGCCATTGCGCCTCGCGGTCGGTTTTGACAAAGCCGTTGCCGGTCAGCCCGCCTTTGAGCAGGCCTTTGTATTTTTCCGCCGTTTCGCGCGGGATTTTGAGTTTTACCTTGAACATCAGTTTGGCGCGTTCGTCCGTGGTTTCGACCGCCTTGGGGGTGAATTGCGCGTCTGTGGCGATAAATTTGATTTTGGCGGGGAATACCGCGTCTATGCCGTCCAGCCTGATGCGCGCATCGTCATCCACCTTTAGGCGGCTCATGCTGTCCGTGGGCAGGAAGATGTTCATGGAGACATCGGTCGGGTCCAGCAGGCTGACTATTTTTGAACCCGATGCGACCACGTTGCCGACCTCGGCGATTTTGTATTCCACCCGCCCGGCGATGGGGGCGCGGATGTTCATGTCGTCGTTGGCCGATTCGGCCGATTTGACGGCGGCCTTGGCCTGTTCCACCCCCGCCCGCGCCTCGGCGGCGGCGGCGCGGCTTTGGGCAACCGTGGCCTGCGCTTCGGCACGGGCGGCCTCGGCGGCCTTCACGGCGGCGGCGGCGCGTTCGTAGTCGGCGCGGCGGCGGGCGGCCTCGGATGCGGATACCAGTTGTTCGGACTGCAGTTTGCGCGCGTTGTCCCATTCCATTTTCGCCACCCTTTGCTGCTGGCGGGCGGCTTCGATATTGGCCTCGGCGCGGGCGACAGTGCGGCGCATTTGTTCTTCGGCCGCCTGCGCCCTCTGCACGCCCTCGCGCTGGCGGGCGGCCGCCGCCTGCGCCTCTTCCACGCGGCTGTTGCTGGTGTCTGAGGATAATTCGGCCAGTATGTCGCCCGCCTTCACGTCCGCGCCCTCCTCGGCCGGCACGGCCTTCACCCGCCCCGGGTACAGGCTGGCCACGTCTATGCGGTTCAGTTCCAGCCGCCCGTTGGATTGGGCGATATAGGCGGGCAGTGCGGCCGCCGCGCGGCTGCGGTGGTAGTAAAAGCCGCCTGCGGCAACGGCGGCAATCAGGACTGCGGCCGCAGCCCGTCCCGCTAATGCGCTTTTTTGCATATTGCTTCCCTATCGTTAAAAGGCCGGGCGGCCAGGTTGTCCTGCCTGCCGCCCAAAGCCGCCAAAAATGCCGTTTCTGCAGGGCAGAACCGTTTTCAGACGGCCTGTTTCGCGTTTAAACCCCTACACGGCCAAAGGCTGTAAGCCGCGTTTGAAGTCCAACACCGCCTCGCCTTTTTCCGCGTCCCAATCCAGCCGCACAAAGCCGCCCTCGGCCAGCCGTCCGAACAGCAGTTCGTCGGCCAGCGCGCGGCGCAGTTTGTCCTGAATCAGCCTGTGCATGGGGCGCGCGCCCATTTGCGGGTCGAAGCCTTTTTCGGCCAGATAGGCGCGCAGGGCCGGGGTAAACTCGGCCTCCACCTTTTTCGCCAACAGCTGCTGTTCGAGCTGCAGCAAAAATTTATCGACTATGCGGGTGATGACCGCGCCGTCCAGCGGGGCGAAGGGGATGACCGCGTCCAGCCTGTTGCGGAATTCGGGCGTGAAGGTTTTATTGATAGCCTGCATCTCGTCGCCGCGCTCGTGCCGCCCGGTAAAGCCGAAAGTCGGGCGGCTCAGGCTTTCCGCGCCGGCGTTGGTGGTCATAATCAGCACCACGTTGCGGAAATCCGCGCTTTTGCCGTTGTTGT
>JAUMUU010000005.1 GCA_030530545.1 Neisseria sp.
AGTCGCCAAAACCGCCTACAAAAACGACAAATCGCTGCGCGAAACCGCCGTCGAATTGGGTCTGCTGACAGGCGAAGAGTTTGACCAACTGGTCGTTCCCGCCGACATGGTGCATCCGCGCTGATATGGCGGGAAATTAAAACAAAACGCGGACTGCCACGTCCGCGTTTTTCTGTTTAAGACCCTAAAATTTAGTGGATTAAAATAAAAATGAGACAAAACGGCGAGCCGCAGACGGTAGGGATATTACGGCGAGGCCGGGCAACGCTGTACTGTTTTAAATTTAATTCATCAAAATTTCCTTAATGGTTGAAACCCCGCCCTTCAGGGCAACACACAGGGCTGCGCCTTATGTGCGGCCCCGTGTGTTGAAACATTATACCATTTAGTTTTGAATTTACTTATAATCACGCCCGTAAAAACCGCAAGGAAACAACAATGTCCCCCGAAAACTTGGAACAATTCTTCCAAAGCCACCCGCAATACGACAAGCCGCAATGGCGCGGATTGGCACGTCCCTGTATCGATATCGAAATTACCGATGCCCCGCCTCAGCCGCAGGAAAGCGGTTTCGGCGGCCTGCCTTACGCGCTCCCGGGCTTTGTCTGGCCGCAGCACCCGCATCCCCAGGGCTATTACCGCTACCTGGGGCAAATCAACTTTGCCGAACTGCCCGACAAGGCGGGACTGCCCGAGGCGGGGAGGCTGTTGTTGTTTTACGGCGAGGATGCGGAGGGCGAGGTCTTTTGGCGGGATGATGACTATATCCTCGCCCTGTATCTGGCGGCGGGACAGGAATGCCTTCATGTTGCCGCCCCCGAACACCAACGCCCCCACCCGCCGGCCTGTAAAATCCTCCTGAAGAAGGGGTTGATGCTGCCCGCTTCGCCCTATCTGGATATGGACCTGCCGCCTGATTCGGACGCATTTTTTGATGCCTTGTACGAATTTGAGGAACAAGGCTCCGACCATATGCTGGGCTATCCTGACCACGGCAGTCTGGCCTACGACCCCACGCCCGGCTCGGGTTGGCTGCCGCTGCTCAATATAGGCTCGCACGACCGCTTTGAGTGGTGCTGGCACGATGCCGACCGTTTGACGGTATTTGTGGAATGTGAAAAAGCGGCACGCGGTGATTTTTCCACGTTGAAATCCGATGCGGGTTAGCGGCCGCTTGCCCAAGGGCGGCCGGGGATAAATATAGCCCGTAGGTACGATTAACCGCTTCCAAGCGGCGTAATCGTACCTACTGCCTGCTTGATGCCAAAGCAGGCATAGGTTGGGTCTTGACCCGGCAAAACCTTTAAATCCCTAACGTTTTGTTACAGCCTGCCATTTGGGCTTCCTGCCAATATAGTGGATTAAAATCGCAAGGCTAAGTTGTTGCCAACGCCCTTATGTACTATCTGTGCACGGCACTCGTTGCCGCCCTGCCTCATTTTTATTATGATTTACAATGAATTATCTGTATTTCTAGCCTGGGATAACCGCTAATCTACGTCAGCCCCTTCTGTTTCCGCCGTTGTTGGAAGAAGTGTTGCAGGATGTTTTGGCTTTCCTCCGCCATCAGCCCGCCGAATACGGCGGTATGGCTGTTGAGCCTTTTGTCGGCAAACAGGTCTATGACACTGCCTGCCGCGCCGGTTTTGGGCTCGGATGCGCCAAACATTACCCTGGCCACCCTGGCCTGTATCAGGGCGGAGGCGCACATGGTGCAGGGTTCGAGTGTGATGTAGGCATCGCAGCCGTCCAGGCGGAAATTGCCCAGGCGGCGGCCTGCCTGCGCCAGGGCGCAGATTTCGGCATGGCGGCTGATGTCGTGGGAGGTACGGCAGTCGTTGCGGGCGGCGGCCAGTAATAGGCCGTTTTTGACTATAACCGCGCCTACGGGGATTTCGCCTTGTCGCGCCGCTTGTTCTGCCTGTTGCAGTGCCAGCCCCATCCAGTGCAGGGCCTGGGCGCGGTCGGGCGGCAGGGCTACCGGCGGGTGCTGTTTGACGGCGGCCAACAGGGCGTTTTGGGTCTCGGGGCCGGGCGGGGTGTGGCGGGGGTCGCAGGCGGCGGCCAGTTGCCATAGGACGCTGCGGGTTACGGTAAGTCCGGCGGCTTTGAGCAGCAGGAAGGCTTTGACCGCGCCGGTTTGCCGCAGCAGGTGCGGTTGGTTCAGACCCAGTTGGCGCAGGGTGCGTAAGGTGGATGGGGCGAAGGGGGGGAGTGCTTGGTCTGTCATGGGTTAGCCGCGAGGATGGTGTTTTGCCACCGTGGTCCTCAGGTGTTCGTCGGCGACATGGGTGTAGATTTCGGTGGTGCTCAAGTCGGCGTGCCCGAGCAGCAGTTGTACGGTGCGGAGGTCTGCCCCGTGCCTTACCATGTGGGTGGCAAAGGCGTGGCGCAGGCCGTGGGGGCTGATGTGGTTGATGCCCGATGCGGCGGCGTATTTTTCGACTATCATCCAAGCCAGTTGGCGGCTGATGCCTTTGCGCTTTTGGCCGACAAAGACTTGGTCGCACAGGCGGCCTTTGAGCAGCAGGGGGCGCGCTTCTGCCAGATAACGCCCTATCCAGTAGGCGGCGGCGCGGCCTATGGGGATCTGGCGTTGTTTGTTGCCTTTGCCTATGGTATTGACCAGCCCGCGCTGCAGGTTGATTTCGTTCAGGGTCAGGCCCACGGCTTCGCTGACGCGCAGGCCGCCCGCATACATGAGTTCGAGCAGGGCTTTGTCGCGCAGGCCGTGCGGGGTGTCGGTGTCGGGGGCATGGAGTAAGGCCTCGATTTGGCCTTCGCTTATCAGCGGCGGCAGGGCGTAACCGGGCTTGGGCGGGGTCAGGTGGCGGGTGGGGTTGTCTTTGAGGCGGCCTGTTTCTTCCAGCCAGCCGTAAAGCCTTCGGCAGGCGGATAGGGCGCGCGCCTGCGAGCGGGGGTTTTCTTTGCCGTCAAACAGGGCGGCGGCCAAATCTGTTTCTTCCGCATCCAGCCAGTTTTTGCCGCGCGCCTCCAGCCTTAGTGCGGTTTTGGCCAAGTCGCGGCGGTAGCTGTCCAGGGTGTTGCGGCTCAGCCTTTCCTGCAGCCACAGGTGGTCTATCAGCAAGTCTATGAGTTCGTTCATCAAAAATTACCTGTCGGTTGAAACCGCGTCTTTGGGGGCGGGGCTTTTCAGGCGGCCTCGTCTTTGTCGGGCAGCACCAAATTCAGCACTATGGCCAAAATCGCGCACAGCCCCACGCCCGCAAAGCTGACATTGCCCACTTTCACCAGCATTCCGCCCACGCCGGTGGTCAAAACCGAGCTGACTATGACCAGGTTTTTCGGCCGCATCAAATCCACCTGCGCGTCTATCAGCGTTTTCAGGCCCAGCGAGGCTATAGTGCCGAACAGCAGGATCATCACCCCGCCCATCACCGGCAGGGGGATGGAATCGAGAAAGGCATTGAATTTGCCGAAAAAGGCCATGCAGATGGCGAACACCGCCGCCCAGGTCATGATGACGGGATTGCTGTTTTTGGTCAGCATCACCGCACCCGTTACTTCGCCGTAAGTGGTAACGGGCGGCCCTCCGATTAAGCCCGCCACGCATACGCCCAGGCCGTCGCCCGCCAGCGTCCTGTGCAAACCGGGGTCGGCGGCGTAGTCTTTGCCCGTTACCTTGCCTATGGCCAGTATCCCGCCTATATGCTCGATTGCGGGCGCAATCGCCACCGGCAGCATAAACAAGGCCGCCTGCCAGTTGATTTCGGGTTTGTGAAATTGCGGCACGGCAAACCATTGTGCGGAGGCTATGCCCGCCGTATCGACCATGCCCAAGGCCCAGGCCAGCAGATAGCCCGATGCCACGCCGATTAATATGGGGATTAACTTCATCATTTTGCTGCCGAATACGGCAACCACCACGGTAACGGCAAAGGTAAAGCCCGCCAGCAGCAGGGACTGCACATAATCGTATTTTTGCGCGCCGCCTTCCTGGCCCATCGCCATCTGCCCGGCTACGGCGGCCACGGACAGGCCGATAACCATAATCACCGGCCCTATGACCACGGGCGGCAGCAGTTTGTGCACCGCGTCCAAGCCGCGCCATTTGACCAGGGCGGCAAAAACAAAATACATAAAGCCCGCCGCAAACAGGCCGAACATCGTGCCGCCCATGCCCCATTCCTTCACGGCATAAATAATCGGCGCGATAAAGGCAAACGAAGAACCTAAAAAAATCGGCACTTTGCGGCCGGTCAGCAGTTGGAACAGCAGCGTGCCTATGCCCGCGCCCAAGAGGGCCATGGCGGGGTTCAGGCCTGTCAGCAGCGGCACCAGGACCATTGCGCCGAAAGCGACAAATAAAATCTGCGCCCCGGCAACGGCCTGTTTGAGGTGTTGTATCATTTGGAAGACTTTCAGTAGGTGGGAAAGGGGTTGTATGTCCGTTTGCGGGCAAACGAAAGGCCGTTTGAAGTTTCAGACGGCCTTTTTTTCGGTCGGGGTTATCGGGGTTCTTGCGGCACATAGCCCTGCACTTGGTCCGCACCGTCGCCGAAGAAATAATTTTCCATCTGCTGCTGCAGGTATTCGCGCGCGCGCGGGTCGGCCAGGCTCAGGCGGTTTTCGTTAATCAGCATGGTTTGGTGGCGCGTCCATGCCTCCCATGCCTCTTGCGATACATTTTCAAAAATACGTTTGCCCAACTCGTTGGGCAGGGGGGCGAACTTCATGCCTGGGGCTTCTTTGCCCAGTTTGACGCAGTGAACCATACGGGTCATGGCTTTTCCTTTGGGTCGGGGGGTTTCAGACGGGCTGGATTTTAGCGGAAGCGGGCGGCTTTGTATAGGAAGCGGCGGGAGGGTTTCACGCGCCGCCGCCCGGGTCCGTATGGCGGACGAAGATTTGCGAATGGCGGCCGGATGCCTCGTATTCGGCCCGGCGCGAGGCGGGCAGTTCCGACAGCGGTGCGGCATGGAAGCCCCGCTCGGCGAACCATTCGCCGGTTTGGGTGGACAGGGCGAACAAACGTTTCAGGCCGCGCGCGCGCGCCTGGTCGAAGAGATAATCCAACAAATGTTCGCCACAGCCCCCGTCGCGGACTTCCGGCGCGACGGCCAGGCAGGCCAATTCGCCCGAAGAAGGGTCGTCGGCAAAGGTCCTAAGGGCGATGCAGCCGCAGATGCGGCAGTCGTATTCCAAAACAAAAAACTCGCCGATATGGTTTTCCAAATAGGCGCGGCTGCGGCGCAACAGCACGCCGCTTTCCGCCAGCGGGCTGATGAGGCCGGCAATCTCGGCAATGTCGCCTATATCGGCGGCACGGATATGCGTGAAGGGATTTTGGGCGATGGAGGTGGACGCGCCGTTGCCCTCGCGGGTAAAAAGTTCGCCTATCAGGCTTCCGTCGGCGGGGCCCGATAAAATCTGGCAGCGCGCCACATTACGCCCCACCGCATTGACGGCGGCACGCACCGCCGCCCTGAGCCTTTCGGGAAGCAGCCCCTCATCCAAGAGGGCCTTGGCCTCGGCCGAAGACAAATTGGCAGGCAGGCCGCCCAGGTCGCCATCGGTCAGAAAAATCAGCTTTTCGGCCGCCAGCGCGGTGGCCAGGGCCTCGGCGGCCTCTTCGGTTTCCAGCCAAAAGGTCTTGCCGCTCAAGGAAGATGCCAAAGGGCCGGCAAGGACGACCGCGCCGGTGTTCAGGGCGGCGCGCACGGCCTCGGTATCGGCCTTGCGGACATGGCCGGCCGCCCCGGTGTCCACGCCCTCAATAATGCCGGCCGGCCGTGCTGACAGAAAGTTGCCCGACGCGGTGCGCAGACGGCGGCGGCCGCGCTGCAGGGGATGGGCGGTGGCGGCCGAAAGGGCGGCCTCCATGCCCGCCCGCAAAATACCGTCCGCCTGCTTGGCGCAATTGAGCAGGGTTGCGCCTATGACGCGGCAGCCCTGTACCGCCGCCGGGGAGGCCTTGATGCCCACCTGCCGCGCCAATACCTCGGCCTGCCTGCCGCACCCGTAAACCAAGACCGTTTTAACGCCCAGGCTGGCCAACAGCCCGATATCGGCGGCAATGGGGCGGAATTTGTCGGGCAGCAGCAGGCCGTCCGACAGGGCGATGACCAATATTTTGCCGCGCAGATGGTCTATATAAGGGGCGGCTTCGCGAAAATCGCGCACAAAGGCTGTAGTCATAGGCTTAACGGTTGAGCAGGATATAGAACATCTGACAGACAAGGACGGTCAGCGCGGCCAGCGCGGCCACGGTCCAGCGGTTGCCCCCCTTGTCGGAGGACGGCAGGGGGACGGGGCGGGCGGCATAGGGGGATGTTTCTTCCGGCAGGCCGTCTTTGGGGTGTTCCAGCAGTTGCTTGGTCTGCTTGTAGGTAAAGGCGTTGCGGCCGCGCACATAAGCCCCCAGCTTGCGGACGGTTTCTATATCGCTGAGCGCATCGGGCAGAAAGTCTATAGACGTGCCCAGGTTTTTTGTATAAACAAAATCCTTGGCTTTAAACAAACCTTGGCAGTCGGTGCAGCGGACGAAGCCTTGGGCAACGTTCATCTGGCTGTCTTTGACTTTCATGTAGGCTTTGCAGTGGGGGCAGGCGCAAATCGGCATGGCGGTTCCGATGTATGGGTTGGTAAAAAAATGCGGCGGGCGGAAACCGCAGCAGTGTGCGGGGTTATGCCGCGCCGTAGCGTTCGCGGTAGGCCTTGACGGGTTGGAGATGGCGGCCAAACCCGGCATCGTTTTGCAGCAGGGCGAAAAGGTCGTCCAAGGTGGCGATGGCGGCCACGGGCAGGCCGTATTGTTTTTCCACCTCCTGTACCGCCGACAGCCCGCCTTCGCCTTTTTCCATACGGTCCAGCGCGATGGCCACGCCGGCAGGGGTCGCGCCTTGGGCTTCGATTAACCTGACCGATTCGCGCACGGACGTTCCGGCGGAAATCACATCGTCTATAATCAGCACGCGGCCTTGAAGCGGCGCGCCGACCAATACGCCGCCCTCGCCGTGGTCCTTGGCCTCTTTGCGGTTGTAGGCAAAGGGCACGTTCACGCCTTGTTCCGCCAGCATCATGGCGGCGGCGGCGGCAAGGATGATGCCCTTGTAGGCCGGTCCGAACAGCATATCGAACTTGATGCCGCTGCCTATGATGGCGCGGGCGTAGAATTTGGCCAGCCGCAATGTGGACGCGCCGTCGTTGAACAAGCCCGCATTGAAGAAATACGGCGACTGCCGGCCGGCCTTGGTAGTAAATTCGCCGAATTTCAACACATTCTGTTGTAGGGCGAATCGGAGGAAGTCTTGACGGAAGTCGGACATGGCGGGACTGTGATTGGAATGAAAGGGTGGGATTATATAGGATAAAGTCCTAAATGGGCAGACTGCCCGGAAGGTTTTGCGCGGGGGCCGCATGTGTTTTATGGCGGGTTTGTATAATGGATGAAATTTAAACCAGTACAGCGTTGCCCGGCCTTGCCGTATTTCCTGTTGCCGCCCCCTGTTTTGCATTATTTTAATATATTGTTTTATAATAGAATATTATTGATAATTGCCAATATGCGGCCTGCGGTCGGCGCAAGGTTCGCCAAAAAAACATCGCCCCGTATGAAGACCATGCCGTAATGGGAAATCCCCTCCGTCGTCCCGCAATGGGAAGCCGCATCCATCATTCAGGATTCATATAGTTTAATCAATATCCTGTCGCCGGATTGCCTGAATGTGGCTGCGGAACAGTTGTCTGTTTGGTCTACGCAGGCTTGGACGGTAACCGTATTCCTTTCCTTCCACTCTATTTCGTAGATTACCTTCTCCTTTGTGCCATCGCTTTCTATGTAGTCTTCAAAAACGGCGTTTTTTTCGGACAGGCCGTGTTTTAAGAAAGGATGCCACAGCGGGAGTTTCGCGCCCAAGGTGTAAAACGCTTGGGATAAAGTACCTATATAGATGCAATCCCTTTCTTCCCCTAAAACCAGTTCTTGAGGCTTTTTGCAAAGCATGCCCGAGGGTTGGGCAAAAGAAAAAAAAGGTAGGCAGAATAGGGGGATAATAAATAATTTTGTTTTCATCAAAACTTCCTTAATGGTTGAAACTACGCCCTTTCAGGGTAGTATAGTGAATTAAAATTGCAAGGCTGCGGCGTTGCCAACGGCCTTGTGTACCATCCGTATACGGCTCTCGTTGCCGCCTTGTCCTTATTTTTGTTCATCCATTATATCTTTATCTGACGCGGCGTATCAATATCTGTTACCGGGTTTGGCAGCCGATTATCGGGAATATTGTCCCCGTGGGGACAGGAAGGGTTGGATATGCGGTACAAAAGAAAAACCGCCTGAAAAGCCGGGTGCTGTTCGGGCGGTTTTTGAGGATGCGGCATCAGGCTATATAGAAGTTGGACGCGTCCAGTTGTTCCAAGGGGTTGGACAAAGTGGCGAAGTGGACGGCTGCGCCGCTTCCGCTGCCGTCCGCATCGTAGCTGATTTTGCCGTTGGCTTTGTCGTACAGCAGGTGCTGGTCGGCGGTTTGCGCCACCGTCCCGCCTATGTTGGCGGCGGTTATGCCCCCGGCCAGGGCGGCAAAGGCGTTTTTGGCCAGGCCTATGCGGTCTTGTCCGGCGGTAAAGTCGGTGATGGTGTCGGCGGACGTGCCGGATGGAATATCGGCAAAGAGGAAGGTGTCGATCCAAGCACCCCCGGCCCCGATGTCGCGCCCCGCACCGCCGTTGAGGGTGTCGTCGCCCGCGCCCCCGTTAAGCCTGTCGTTGCCCGCCCCGCCCGAAATGAGGTCGTTGCCCGCATTGCCGTTGAGGGTGTTGTTTGCGCCATTGCCTATGAAGGTGTCGTTGTAACGGCTGCCCTCGGCGTTTTCGATAACGGTGTGGTAGCCTATGAAGGCCTGGCCGTCGTCCAACAGGCTGTCGCTGCGGCCGCCGCTGTAAATCCAGGAGCCGCCGTTCAGGTTTAGGTAAACCGCATTTTGTTCGGCCGAGGCATCCAGGGTGTCTGTGCCTGCACCGTCCCAAATATAGGTGTCGGAAATGGTGTAGGTGTCGTTGCCCGTGCGTTGGTTTTCGTTTACGCCGTACAGGTATTGGATGGCGGCCACATCGAATATTTGGACGGATTTGTCGGTGTAAAAGTAGTTGTCGGGCGAAACTTCGTTGTAGGACATGACGGTGTAGGCCTGGTTGTCCTGGTTGTCGGGCAGGTAGGGGGCGGTGTCGCTGCTGCCGTAGTTGCCCGGGTGTTTCAGCCCCAGGGCGTGGCCGATTTCGTGTACCGCCACGGCAGGATAGATGATGCTGCCTTTGGTGTTGTTGGTGCGTTCGTTCACCCAGTCGTAGGTGTTTTTCAGGTGGATGACGCTTTCGCTGATTTGGCCGTTGGGATAGTAGGAGGTTGCGGCATAGCCTACCGCGTCGCTGCCGGCATCGCCCAGGCTGTCGCGCTGGAAGCGGATATTGACGTTGTCCGCATCGGCGGTTTCGCGGAAGGTCAGGCCGGATACGTCCGACCAGGCCGACAGGGCGCGGCGTATGGCTTCTTGTTGTGCGGCGGTGTAGGGTTCGAAACCGGTGTCGCTGGCACGGGTGATGAAGCTGTAGCTCAATTCGGCCGCTTTGCCCGGGGCATCCGTCCAGCTCAGTATGGGTTCGCTGCGAAGCAGTGCGTTGATGAAGTAGGGGGTTTCGGTGCTGCCGCCGCTGCCGTTGCCGTGTATGGTGATGCTGATTTGTTGTTCGCTGCCGTCGCTGGCCAGGGCGGTGAAGGTTTCGATTTTGCTTTCGCCCTGTTTCAGGCTGTCTGTGTTTTTGTCCAGGGTGTATGTCCAGCGGCCGTCCGGCGATATGTTGAATATGCCGTGCAGGGTCTTGGTGCTGCCGGATAGGAAGTGGGGGTTGTCGTTGCGGTCGGGGTCGCTGATGTTCAGGCGGCCTTGAACTTGGCTGCCGCCGTTTTCGCCGATGCTGCCCGAGGTGTCGCCTGTGATGACGGAAGGGTCGTCGCTGCCGCTGACGGTGATGCGTATCCCGTGGCCGATTTCGCCCGCCCGGATGACGAAGGTGTCGGTTTCGGTTTCGCCCGCGCCCAAAGGGCGGATTTTGGCGGGGTCGGGCGTGTATTGCCAGTCGCCCCCTTTCATGGTGAATTTGCCGTAGCGGCCCTGTGCCTCTCTGTCGGTGATGGCGATGTTTTCGCCGTCTTTGCTGGCGGTGATGTGGCCGGATATGGTTTGGCCTTCTTTGGCATTGCCGCCGCTCTGGCCGCTGAAAACCGTGCCGTCCGACCCGCCTCCGCCTCCTCCTGCCGCTGCGGCGATAACGCCCGCAGCCACCAGCCCCGCACCGCCCCACAGCAGGCCGCCGGGTACGCCCGTGCCGCCGCCCCCGGCCTGCAGGCTGCCGCCCATGCTTTGCGCCAGCATGGCCGATACTTCGGCATCGGCAGGTTCGGCGATGATGCCGTTTAGGGCGGCATAGCTGCCGTTTTGGACGGTGTAGAGGTGGTTGGGGTATCGGAAGTAGTTGTCTATCTGCCACAGGGCCTCATCGGTGTTGCCGGCGTTGAAAATCAGCAGGTCGTCGCCCTCCCTTAAAAAGGCGGCTTCTTCGCCGGCGGCGTTTTCAAGCAGGATGACGCGGCTGGGTTGGGCGTTCAGGGCCTGTTTGGATGGGTTTAGGGTTTGGACGGTTTGACCCTTGTTTTGGATGAGGTGGAGTTTCATGTGTTTTCCCGTGTCTGGTCGGTATGTCGGTGTTGGCGGGCGCGGTCGGGAGGCTGTTGTTTGTTGGTTTTGCCGCTGTGTTTTTGTTAAGGTATATGTGCGGAAATATACACGAATTATCGGTATTTTTACAAGCGGGGCCGTCTGAAAGGGAAATCGGTTACAATGCGGCCTTTGTTTCAGGGTTTTGCAGGATTTATGTTTAAGATTGTGTCGGCCAATGTGAACGGTATCCGTTCGGCCTATAAAAAGGGTTTTTTGGACTATATCGCCGCATCGGGCGCGGATGTTGTCTGCGTGCAGGAATTGAAGGCGCAGGAGGCCGATTTGTCGGCCGAAATGAAAAATCCGCACGGGATGCACGGCCATTGGCATTGCGCCCAAAAGCGCGGCTACAGCGGTGTGGCGGTGTACAGCAAACGCGCGCCCGACAAGGTGCAAATCGGTATGGGCATTGAAGAGTTCGACAGGGAAGGGCGGTTTGTACGTTGCGATTTCGGCGGGTTGTCCGTCATTTCGCTCTATCTGCCCAGCGGCAGCAGCGCGGAAGAGCGCCAACGGGTGAAATACCGCTTTTTAGACGCGTTCTACCCCATGCTTGCAGCCATGAAGGCGGAGGGGCGCGACATCGTCGTTTGCGGCGACTGGAACATCGCCCATCAAAACATAGATTTGAAAAACTGGAAGGGCAACCAGAAAAATTCGGGCTTCCTGCCCGAAGAGCGCGAATGGATAGGCAAAGTCATAGGCGATTTGGGCTGGACGGACATGTGGCGCACGCTTTATCCCGATAATCCGGGCTACACCTGGTGGAGCAACCGCAATCAGGCCTATGCGAAAGACGTGGGGTGGCGCATAGACTATCAGATGGTTACGCCCGCATTGGCCGCCCGCGCATTGGCGGCGCGGGTTTATAAGGATGTGAAGTTTTCCGACCATGCGCCTTTGGAGGTGGAGTATGACTATGCCGGTTGAACAGCAAAAACGCCCGCAGGTGGTTTTCAGCCCCGCATTCAAACGCGGCGTATGGTGGATGGTTTTGGCCTTCGTGCTGCCGCTGTTGTTGTGGACTTTGTTTGTGTGGGCGACTTTGGCGCGGTGGATTCCCATGTTTTCCGCCCATTGGAGCTGGGCTTTGGTGTGGCTGATGCTGGCCTTGCCCTGCCTGCTGACCGCGTCGCATTATTTCCGTTGGCGCGGGACGGACAAGCTGGCCTGGATAGTGTTCGGGCTGGCCGGTTATGCGGTGTTGTCCGTGCCTGCCGCCTTGTTTGTCTATTTCCAAATGGCTCAATGGCTGGGTGTGAAGCTGTCTTGAGGCAGCCGGCCCGTATGAAGGGGAGGCACGGATAAGGCCTGTTTTGCCTGCATGATATGGCGAAGGCAAAACAAACAGGCCTTATCCGTTTTTATCAGGGTAAGAACACTTTGACAAGGCAGGCCATATGTATTAAGAATTAATTTTCAATTTGATATTTTGAGGGAATCAAATTATGCAGACAAAATGGATTTGGTCCCCCAATATAGGTGTAAATGAATTTTTTGTGGATAAAGAATGCCCTAAAGATTTATTGAGAAAATACAATTTAAAACTGTCATATATTGATGAAGGGCTTGCTGACGATGAGTTGGATTTTCACTATATTTCTAATGAACTTGGCTTCTCAATGGTTTTAAGCAATGATTTAATCTGTAGCGGGTTTGAAATTTGGAAAAACCTATATTTAAACGACATAGAGATTGCCGGCCTGCCCGTTTATAAATTTATTCATATTATGAATAATATGGGCGTTAATGATTTAACCCTAGATCCCGAAGGATATTGTTACGAATCAAAAGAGTTGAGTGCCTTATTCCGGGTTGAAGATGATATTGTTACATCGGTTTCCTGTTAGGGGAAACGGGCGGCCTTGAAAATTCCGCGTTTCCCCCGGCCTGTCTGCGGATAAGGATTTATTCGGATACGGTTTTGGCTATCAGTTTTTCCGCCTGCGCCAAGGAATTTTCCACTTCGGCATAAGCGATTCCGCTGCCGTCAATCAGGGCGCGGGTGTCGTTGAACACAACCTTCACGCGGCCGTTCTCTTCCGTAACCAGCACTTTCAAGGGCAGCTGCAGGGCAAAGGACGGGTCTTTGAGCATCAGCGGCGTGCCGGCCTTGGGCGTGCCGAAAACCATCACGGTGGCCGGCTGCATATCCAGCCCCGCTTTTTGTGCCGCCTCCCTGTGGTCTATAAGGGCGAAGACGGTCATGCCTTTGGCCTGAACGGCCTCGCGCAGGCGGCTTAGTGTTTCTTCAAAGCCGTAGCGGCTGTCTATGCTGTGAATCTTTTCCATTGTTTGCGCCTCCTGTGGCGGTTGGTGCGGGCCGGTATGCGTACCCGCGCAGGCTGCCAGGGCCAAGGCGGCCGCCATGGCGGTCAGACGGTGTTTCATCATTGCTCCTTTAAGGGAATGGCCGGGACTCCGCCCTCCCCGGGCGGCAGAATCGGGTATGGCGGTTTGATTTTAAACCATATTCGGATTATGCGGCAGGCCGCCTAGGGGCGTTTTCGCGCTTTCAGGCGGCCTTGGCCTTATTTGAAGCCTTTGGCGGTCAAATCCTGATAACCGCCGTGGTTGGTAACGTTGGTATAACCCATTTTTTCCAGGGTTTGTTTGGCCAGGGCGGCGCGGCGGCCGGATTTGCAGTACAGGTTTACCGGCGCGTTTTTATCGGGGCTGGCGGCGGCGATTTTTTCGGCGATTTGATCGAAGGGGATATTGACCGCGCCTTGCAGGTGGCCTTCCCGGTATTCTTCGGGCGAACGCACGTCTATCCAAACCCCTTTGGCTTTGGCGGCGGGGCCGGCGGCTGCCGCTGCGGGACGGTGGTCGTCGGCGGCCTGTGCGGCCAAGGGTGCGGCCAATACGGCCGGAAGAAGGATTAAGGGCAGTAATTTTTTCATCTGAAAGATTCCTCTATGGTTGTCGCCGTCCCTCCCTTGATGGCGGGCGGCGGGTGGGGGCGGATGAATAAGAACAGCCCCGTTTAACGCTGGCTTTCCACGGCCTCTATGGCGCGCAGGGCGTAGGTGTAGGCCGCGCCGGCGTTCAGGGCGATGGCGGTTGCCAGCGCGCCGGCGATTTCGCTGTCCGTAGCGCCGGCTTTGGCGGCGGCGGCCGCATGCACGCTGATGCAGCTTTCGCAACGGGTGGTGATGGCCACGGCGATGGCAATCAGCTCGCGGGTTTTTGCATCCAGGGCTTCGGCGGCGGCGGCCTGTTCCAGCGCGCCGTAGGCCTGCAGCATTTTGGGGTGGTTCTTACCCAGTTCGCCGAATGATTTTTTCACATGGGCGGTGTGCTTTGGCCAGTCTTTAAACATGGTGTCCTCTTTGGTCCGTGTTGTTGAAGTGGTGCTATTTTTGCGTATTTCAGACTATAATTATCATACAATCGTATCATTCAATGGCATAAAAATGGATATTCTCGACAAACTGGTGGTATTGGCGCAGGTCAGCGGCAGCGTGGACGTGCAATGTCTGTTTCAGGGCGGCTGGTATGTTCGGCACGATGCCAGGCGCGGGCAGGGCGTGGTACACATCGTTACCGGCGGCGAGGGTTGGCTGAAGGTGGACGGTTCGGAGCAGGCCAGGCTGCTCAGGCGCGGCGACGTGGTGTTTTTTCCGCGCAAACTCGGCCATGTGTTGAGCAGCGAGGCCGGTTGCGGCAATCATGCGGCACAGGTGGGGCTGGAGGAAAACGGAGCGTTCACCTTAAAGCGCAGCGGTACGGGCGAGGCGCAGATGAGCCTGTTTTGTGCCCGTTTCGATTACGATTTGCAGGCCGACCTGATGGGCAGCCTGCCCGAAACGGTTTACTTGAATATGCAGCATACGCCTTTGGAGGGGCTGGTGGCGATTTTGCAGGCCGAGGCCGACAAGCCGCAATATGGTTCGCGGGCGGTGGTGGATGCCTTGTCGGCTGTTTTGCTGGTTTTGCTGGTGCGTTCCTTTTTGGCCGACAACCGGCCGCAACGGCTGCCCGAGGGGCTGCTCAACGGCTGGCACGACCGCCGCTTGCGCCAGGTGATACAGGCGGTGCTGGAACATCCGGAAAAGCCGTGGAGCATAGGGGAGATGTCTGCCGCCGCCACGGTTTCCCGCGCCCAGCTGATGCGCCTGTTCAAAGCCAAGACGGGCTTCAGCCCCCATGCCTTTGTAAACCGTGTCAGGCTGCAGCAGGCGGCGGTGCTGCTGCGGCAGGGGTCGGATTCGGTTTTGTCGGTGGCGCTGGCGGTGGGCTTCGGCTCGGAAACGCATTTTGGCAAGGCGTTTAAAAAGGCCTACGGCATCCCGCCCGGCCAATACCGCAAAAGGGCGGACGAGGGCGGCGATGTGGGCTTTGTGATTTGACCGGTTCCGGCCCGATTGTCCAAACCGCGCCTCACAGGCCGTATTCCAGCCATAAGTCTTCCTGCATACTGTATTCCGCGCCTCCTTCGGGTACGGCGGCGCGCACATAGCCCCCGTCGGGTTGCATCAGCCATGCCTGCCGGTTGTCGGCCAGTGCAAGGGTCAGCCCTTCGCGTATGAGTTTTTCTTTTAGCGCGGGGTCTTCCACCGGCGTGCAGACTTCTATGCGGCGGAAGAAGTTGCGCCCCATCCAGTCCGCACTCGAAATGTAGGTGTCCTCCGCCCCGTCGTTGTAAAAGTAGTAAACCCGCGAGTGTTCGAGTTGGCGGCCTATGATGGAACGCACGCGGATGTTGTCCGACAAACCCTCGACCTGGGGTCTCAGGGCGCACATGCCCCTTACTATCAGGTCGGTCTGCACGCCCGCCGCGCTGGCCGAATACAGTGCCTCTATGATGTTGGGCTCGATAAGCGAGTTCATTTTCGCCACTATGCGCGCCGGCCGGCCGGCAAGGGCGTGCCGGGTTTCGCGTTCAATGCCGTCCATCAGCATTTTGTGCAGGGTAAACGGGCTTTGGTAGAGTTTGTTCAGGCGGCCGGGCTGCCCCAGGCCTGTGATTTCCATAAACAGTGTGTTTACATCGGCGGTTATCTGCGGGTCGGCGCTGAACAGGCCGAAATCGGTGTAGATGCGCGAAGTGCCTTGGTGGTAGTTGCCCGTACCCAAATGGGCATAGTGTTTCAGGCGGCCTTCCTCGCGGCGGATGACCAACGCCATTTTGGCATGGACCTTGTAGCCGAAAACGCCGTATACGACATGCGCGCCCGCGTCTTCCAGCCGCTGCGCCCAACGGACGTTGTTGGCCTCGTCAAAGCGCGCCATCAGTTCGACCACCACCGTTACCTGTTTGCCGGACAGGGCGGCGTTCATCAGGGCCTTGCCCAATTCGGAAGACGCGCCGGTGCGGTAAATCGTCATTTTGACGGCCACCACGTCGGGGTCTTCGGCGGCTTCGCGGATAAAGCGCACGACGGGTTCGAAAGACTGATAGGGGTGGTGCAGCAGGATGTCGCCGCGCGCCACCGCGTCTATTACCTTTTCGTCTTTACGCAGGCCTTTGGGCTGGGCGGCGTTGCGCGGGGGGAACTTCAAATCCGGCCTTTCCACCATATCGGGCACGGCCATCAGCCGCACCAGGTTTACGGGTCCGCTGACGCGGTAGAGTTCGGAGAGGTTGAGCTTGAAGTGGACCAGCAGAAATTCGTACAGATGCTGCGGGCAGGTATCGGACACTTCCAGCCTCACACCCGCGCCGTAATCGCGGTCGTGCAGTTCGCTTTGAATCGCCGCCCTGAGGTTGGTTACATCTTCCTCATCCACAGTCAGGTCGCTGTCGCGGGTCAGGCGGAACTGGTGGCAGCCCTTGACCTCCATACCGGGGAACAGTCGGTTTACATGTTCGTGCAGAATGGACGACAGGAATACGAAGCCCTCGTCGCCGCCGCAGATTTCGGCCGGCAGCTTGACCACGCGGGGCAGGATGCGGGGTGCTTGGACTATGGCCATGTTTGAAGAGCGGCCGAAGGCATCCCTGCCCTCCAGCTCGACGGCGAAATTGAGCGATTTGTTGAGCGGGCGGGGGAAGGGGTGGGCGGGGTCCAGCCCTATGGGTGTCAGGACGGGCAGCAGCTCGCGGTCGAAATAGCCGCATATCCATTCGCGCTGTTCGTCCGTCCAATTGCGGCGGCGGTAAAAGTGTATGCCCGCATTGCCCAGGGCCGGCTGCAGTTGGTTGTTGAACAAGTCGTATTGCTCGCCTATCAGGCGGTGCGCCTCTTCCGATGCGGCCGCTATGGTTTCGGCGGGCGTCATGCCGCTGTCCAAAATGCGGTTGGGGTCCAGTTTGTGTTCGCGCCGCAAAAAGGCCATGCGGACCTCGAAAAATTCGTCCAGGTTGGACGAGACTATGCACAGGAAGCGCAGCCGCTCCAGCAGCGGCACGCGTGTGTCCTGCGCCTGTGCCAGCACGCGGCGGTTGAAGGCCAGCAGGCTCAGTTCGCGGCAAAGCAGGCGGTTGGATTGCGGCATAAAAAATCCCCCTTTGTTTGAAAATGCTGCAGGTTGGTAAGGGCCTTTGCGGCCGGGCGGCGGGGTATACGGCATACATATCCCGTCCAGATACGGGAAGTATAGCAAACGCGCATTTTTTGATACAGGGCAGACGCGGGTTTTGCCCCTTTGCCCCGGCTTAACCGCCTTGCCGTGTCGAAAAATAATTTTTTCCGCTATATAATCAGAACCGGCCCGCCGCCCGGCGGGCCGGGCGGCGGCACGCGATGTGCCGCCGGTTTGCCATGGGCTTCGGCCGGACAACCGGTTTCGGCCGCCGATAATAAACAAGGAGATTGTCTTTATGTCGCTTCCACATGAAATTCGGGAAAACGAGGTTTTTGTCTTCGGCACAAACAAGGCGGGCAAGCACGGCCTGGGCGCGCCGCTGACCGCGCGGATGAAGTACGGTGCGGAAATGGGGTTCGGCTTCGGCATGAAAGGCCAATCCTTCGCCATTCCGGTCAAGGACGAAAATATGAAGCTGATGCCTTTGGAGGAAATCCAGACCTATGTCGATTTGTTTTTCAAATTTGCCGAAAAAAATTTCGACAAGCATTTCTTTATCACCAATGTCGGCACGGCCCTGGCCGAATATTCGGCTCAGGAAATGGCGGCCGTCTTCAAAAACGCCCCGGGCAACTGCCGCCTGCCGCCCGAGTGGGATGAGATTATCCGCAGCCTGAAGGCCGCAGGATAGGCCGTATGTTTGAAAAGGCCGCCGAAAGCCGATAAAAGGGCTTTCAGGCGGCCTTCGCGTATATTGGATTAAAATAAAAATGAAACAAGGCGGCAACGAGAGCCGTGTACGGATAGCACATAAGGGCGTTGGCAAGGACTTAGCCTTGCGATTTCAATCCACTATAATTTTCGCGCCTTAATAATCCACCCGTATCCTGTTTTTTGGCGGCCGCGCCTCAAAATGACCGTCCTCGCCCCCGGCTTGCAGCGGATAAAGGTCCAGCTTGGCCATCAACAGGCGGTCGCCGTCTTCGCCGGGATTTTCCGTAGTTAAAAGCCTGTCGCCGTAAAAAATCGAATTTGCCCCCGCCAAAAAACACATCGCCTGCATGGCCTCGGGCATATTGCCGCGTCCCGCCGACAGGCGCACATAACTCTCGGGCATAGTAATCCGCGCCACGGCTATAGTGCGGACAAACTCCGTCCAATCCAAATCCTCCGCATCGGCCAGCGGCGTGCCTTCCACCTTCACCAACTGATTGATAGGCACACTTTCGGGCTGCGGGTCGAGGTTGGCCAGGCTGGCAATCAGCCCGGCGCGTTCGGCGCGGGTTTCGTTCATACCGACTATACCGCCGCAGCAAACCTTCAAACCCGCATTGCGCACTTTGCCCAAAGTATCCATACGGTCTTCGTGCCTGCGCGTGTGGATGATATCGTTGTAACGGTCGGGGTCGGTATCGAGATTATGATTATAATAGTCCAAACCCGCCTTTTTGAAGTCTTCGGCCATACCGTCTTCTAACATACCGAAAGTGCCGCACACCTCCATGCCCAGCCCCTTGACCGCACTGATGATTTCGGAAACCACCGCCACATCTTTGGGCTTGGGCCCGCGCCATGCCGCACCCATGCAGAAACGGCTCGCGCCGCGCGCTTTGGCGATTTTGGCCTTGGCCACGATTTCGTCCACATCCATCATCTGCTCCTTGCCCAGATTAGTGTTGTGATGGGCCGATTGCGGGCAATAGGCGCAGTCTTCCGGGCAGCCGCCGGTTTTAATCGACATCAATGTGGAAAGCTGGATTTCGCGCGGATTAAAATAACTGCGGTGGATTTCGGCCGCCCGGAAAACCAAATCCAAAAACGGCAGGTCAAACAAAGCCTCAACATCGCATTTTTTCCAATAACGCGCGGTCGGATGCGGCTTGCGCTCGGTTTTGCGGCGCAAGGCGACGGGGGATACGGTCATAAAATAATTCCTTTAAATTTGCAGCGGCGCAATGACGCTGACCGGCCGGCCACCGGCACAATGACGGGGGCGGCCTGCGGATACAGACAAAAGCGGCTGGAGTTTAACCGTTTTCCCGCCCACCGTCTTGACCTGCGGCAAACTTGAAAGGCAAAAGCCGCCTGACAACGTTTCAGGCGGCGGATATATCTGCAAACGGGATTAAGGATTAATAATCGCGCGACTCCTTAATAATCTTCAAATCGGGATAACTCATAATAATGTCGTATTCGCGGCCGTTCTTATAGGCCTCGATTTCCAACACCGGTTTGCCCCAATGATCATCGGCATCGACATCGTGAACCTGATAACCCTTCTGCTCCAAAATCCTGACCGCCTTGGCGCGGTTCTGCTCAAAATCCTTATCACTGTAAATTCGGCGTTCGATATGGTCGTCGCCGGCGGAAGCGGCGGCGGCAGACAGGGCGATTAAAGCGGCAACAAACAATTTTTTCATAATCAATTTCCTTATGGTTGAAATCCCGCCCTTCAAGGCGGTAGGATTAGGGATTATCGGCTTACCTTCCCGGGCGGATTCCCGTTTTCCCTAACGACAGGCACTTGCCCGCTGTTGATGGGGCGTATTAAAACACGCCTGAATTAGGGCTGAATTAGCCTGCAGTAAAGAAAAGTTAAAAACACCCGCACATCCCCGGCACGGGATAACACGCCGGCACATACACAAACACACGACCTATAGCCAAGGACAAGGAACAACGATGAACTACGCCCTGGATGCCCTATGGTGGCGTTTGACCGACCCCGACGTACGCGCACTGGCCACCCTGCTGACCGCGCCCGCACCATGGCACAGCGGCTGCGAAATGCCCGTGCGCGCCTTATTGGGCGAACAAGGATTCCGCCACCTGCTGGCATTAAACGACCAACCCCGTGCCCTGAAACACCATCTGGCCGCCGAGGGCGGTTTTGGCGGCCGTTTGGGCGTTTATGCCGAAAGCCTGCTGGCCTTCTGGCTGGCCGACGCGCCGCATTGCCGCCTGCTGGCGCGCAACCTGCCGGTTTCGGACGGCGCGCGCACCCTGGGCGCATTAGACTTCGTGGCCGAAATCGGCGGCCGCCTGCAACACATAGAATTGGCCTGCAAATATTACGGCACGGCAGACGGCCGCGCCCAATCGCTGGCCGGCCTGAACCCCGAAGACACCTGGCTGCACAAGGCCGAAAAACTGCGGCTGCAGACCGCCCTGGCACAGCACCGCGAAGGACGGCGGGCTTTGGAGGCGGCCGGATTGAACCCAACCGCAACGGCCGCCTCGACCGTATTGCGCGGCATATTGTTTGCCGCCGAAGCGGAAGCCCTGCCGCCGCCCCTGAACCCCCATGCCTGGCGCGGCGTTTTTTACAACGCCCCGCCGCCGGCCCCGCCCTTCAAAGACACGGACGGCTTGCGCTATTGCCTGCTGCCGCGTTTGGCCTGTTTGGCACCGGCCAGGGTGAGGCGGGAAGAAACAACGGATTGGGAAGGGATACGGGAAACCAAGCGCGGCCAGGCGGCGGCCGTGGCCCTTCGCCCGGACGGTTTCTGGCATGAGGTAGGCAGGATAATGTTCCGGATTGAGGGATAAGGCGCGCGCCCTGTTGCAAACCCGATACGTTTCAAGGTTTCGCCATTGTTATGAATATTATATATTTTTACCTATAATTATTTGATTAAAAATAATTAATTTAGCAAAAATATTGTACCTGCCGCCGATTTCCGCCCCCCGCGCCACGGCCAAACGGATAAAATTTCCGCAAAACACATAACAAATATTGATATTTGTTATAAAGATTCAAAGACAATATGCTAGAATACGCCCCGTTGATGCGGGTCGGGGCGGCCGCCTTATCAAAAACGGGCATAAAACCGCAGGATACTGCAGCATAGGGCCCGGCCGGGCAGATATTGCACAAAACCCATATAACCCGCACATGGCACAATAGTGTTAAAAAAACCGTGCCTTAACGGCACAACCCCCGCCCGGGCGGCCTAACTCCCCCGCGCATACGGCCGCATTAAACCGGCATTAAAAGACAATATTTCAACCTTAAATGACTATACCGCTTTCCCAACTCATCCGGCCCGAAATACAGGCCCAAACAGCCTACAGCGTGGCGGATGTGCCCCCTTCCTGCATCAAACTCGATGCAATGGAATTTCCCTACCTCTTTCCCGAAGGATTGCGGCAGCAGCTTGCGGCCGAACTGGCCCGCGCCGAAATCAACCGCTACCCCAACCCGGCGGCCTGCGGCCTGCAGCAGGCGTTGCGCGAAACCTTTGCCGTCCCGGACGGCGCGGCCATAGCCCTGGGCAACGGCTCGGACGAACTGATACAGCTTCTGACCATGCTGTTGGCCCAACCCAAGGCCGTCATGCTGGCCTTGGAGCCGGGTTTCGTGATGTACAGGCGCGACGCGGCCTTGTTCGGCATGGAATTTGTCGGCGTGCCGCTGGATGCGGGACTGGGCCTGAACCTGCAGGCGGTGCTGGCCGCGATGGAGGCGCACCGTCCCGCCCTGGTGTTCCTGGCCTGCCCCAACAACCCGACCGGCGTGCCCTTCCGCCACGAAGACGTGCGCGCGGTCATAGATGCCGCCCCGGGCGTGGTGGTGGTGGACGAGGCTTACGGCGCGTTCAGCGGCTCGAGCTTCCTGCCCCTGGCCGGCAGCATGGAAAAACTGGTCGTCATGCGCACATTGAGCAAAATCGGCTTTGCCGGACTGCGTTTGGGCTACGCCTGCGGCCATCCGGCACTGATGGGCGAACTGGCCAAGATTACGCCGCCCTACAACATGAACCAGTTGAGCCTGACCGCCGCAAAATTCGCCTTGCGCCATTACGGCTGGGTGGAGGAAAAAATCGGCATATTGAAACAGGAGAGGGAAAAAATGCGGCAGGCTTTCGCCGCACTGCCCGGCGTTACGGCCTTTGCCAGCGAGGCCAACTTCATCACCCTGCGCGTCCCCGATGCCGCAGAGGCGTTCGACCGGCTGCGCCGGCAGGGGATCTTGGTGAAAAACCTGCACGGCGTTCATGAATATTTGAACCAGTGCCTTAGGATTACCGTAGGCACGCCCGAACAAAACCGCCGCGTATTGGATGTCCTGTCCGAATGCGCCGCCCCTCCCCAGGGGGGATGAAGCGCCGGCCGGGAAGACGGACGGCGGCGTAAAACCACCGAAGGCGGGTATGCAAAATATAGTGGATTGGAATAAAAATGAGACAAGGCGGCAAGGAGTGCCGTGTACGGGCGTTGGCAAGGCCGCAGCCTTGTGATTTTAATTCGCTATGCCGTTATACCGCAGTAGGAATCCCCCATATCCGCAGGGCTGCGCCTTATGCGGACTTGAGTGTCGGGACATATACCGATATGGGGGAGGATGTCAAAACAGTTTTTAATTAAGAAAGGTTTATTTTATGGATAAGAAGGCAATCCGCACAGAAAACTTTATGCGCCTGGTTAAGGAAGCGGGGAATGTGTCCAAACTGTCGCGCGCCTGCGGCTACAAAAATCCGGCTTCGCTGCACCAGCTGCGTACGCGTTTGGAAAAGGGCGATACCGAAAACAGCCGGGGCATTACCAATGTGTTGGCCGCCAAACTGGAACAGGGCATGGGCAAACCGGCGGGCTGGATGGACAAGCGGCACATAGAGCGCGTGAGAAGGAGCAAGGCCGAGTTGGCCGCCCTAAGGCTGGCCCAAGAGGAAGCCGCCGCCGAAGCGGCAGCCTCGGGGGAAGCCGCCGCCCCGGTTCAGACCCAACCGCTGCCCGCGCGGGACGGCGACCGCGCCGTTACCGTTACCCGCAATACCAGGGAAACCCAAATCACCGTTACTTTGAACCTGGACGGTACGGGGCAGGGGCGTTTCGATACGGGCGTGCCGTTTTTGGAACATATGTTGGATCAAATCGCCCGCCACGGCATGATTGACTTGGACATTACCTGCAAAGGCGACATCCATATCGACGACCATCACACGGTGGAGGATGTGGGCATAGTCTTGGGGCAGGCCCTGAAACAGGCTTTGGGCAGCAAGGCGGGCATACGCCGCTACGGCCATGCCTATGTGCCGCTGGACGAGGCTTTGAGCCGCGTGGTTTTGGATTTGTCCGGCCGCCCGGGTTTGGTATACAACTTGAATTTTACCCGTGCCTGGATAGGCAGGTTTGACGTGGATTTGTTTGAAGAGTTTTTCCACGGCGTTGTAAACCACGCCATGCTGACGCTGCATATAGATAATTTGAGCGGCAGCAACGCGCATCATCAGGCGGAAACGGTGTTCAAGGCCTTCGGCCGCGCGCTGCGTATGGCGGTGGAGTTTGATGAACGTATGGCAGGCAGGATTCCGTCTACCAAGGGCGCGTTGTCCGAGTCTGTCTGACGGCTCTATTCCAGGCCGCCTTGCCCGTATGGTTTTGCGGGCGGGCGGTCTTTTGTTTTACGGCCGGGATATCGCGGGTCGGCATGGTTGTTTGGACTTTATGTTGCAATTGGAGGGATGTTGGTGATGCGTTTTGCGGTGTTTGCCGATATTCACGGGAAGTTTCTGCTGCCGTTCAAGCTGGCGGCGCATTATCAGGAAAAGTCGGGCAAGAAAATCGATTTGATTTTGCAATGCGGGGATATGGGCGCGTTTCCCGATAGGGGGGCTATGGATAAGGCCACTTTGCGCCATGCCGCCCGCGACCGCGACGAGTTGGGTTTTTCGGACGGCTTCGTCCGCGCCAAAGCGGAGTATGCGGCTTTTTTGGATAGGCTGGGCCTGGATATGTGGTGTGTGCGCGGCAATCATGAAGACCATGCCTTTTTGGATGCTTTGGAGGCGCAAAGCCCGCCCGGCGAGCCGTTGTTTGCGATTGATGCCTATGGGCGGGTGAAGGTGTTGAAAACGGGTGTGCCCGCTTATTTTGAGAAGGACGGGGATGTTGCCGGGATAGTCGGAATAGGCCGTATCGGCGACCGCAAGGGCAGGACGCATCCGCAGTTTGTCCAGGATTATGAGCGGCAAAGGTTGGAAGGTTTGATAAGGGCGCGCGGCACATGGGATGTTTTGTTGAGCCATGACAAGGCGGGCGGGAGTGAGCGCGGTTATGGTTCGGACGATGTGGCGCGGGTTTTGGACGAAATCCCGTTCGCCTATCATTTCTACGGCCATACGGGCGAGCCTTTCGGGGCGGCATGGGCCGAAAACGGTATCACGCAGTCGGTGAAGGTGAGGGAGTTGGAGTTTGACGGCGCGGGCAGGCTGCCGCAAGGCTGTATGGTGGTTTTGGAGAAGTCGGCGCAAGGCTGGATGATGGAAGCCCTGCCTTGCGCCTATATTGAGGCCTTTACGCGCCATACTTGGCATTATCTTTGATTATAAGGAAATTTTGATGAAAACGGTTATTGTCGATTACGGTATGGGCAATCTGCGTTCGGTTTTGAATTCGGTGCGCGAAGCGGAACGCCTTGCGGCAACAGGAACGGAGATTGTGTTGAGCGGCCGCCCCGAAGTCGTGGCCGCCGCCGACAAGATTATTTTCCCCGGACAAGGCGCAATGCCCGACTGTATGGCCGCGCTCAAAGGCAGCGGTTTGGGCGAGGCGGTTTCAGACGGCCTGAAAAACAAACCTTTCTTCGGCATCTGCGTGGGGGCGCAGCTTTTGTTCGAACACAGCGAAGAAGGCGGTACGGCGGGCTTGGGTTGGTTTGCGGGCGAAGTCAAACGCTTTCCCGCCGATTTGCGCGGCAGGGACGGCGGCCGCCTGAAAGTGCCGCACATGGGTTGGAACACTGTGCATCAAACCCGGCCGCACCCGCTGTTTCGCGACATCCCCCAGGACAGCCGCTTCTACTTCGTCCACAGCTACTACTTCGCCCCGCAAAATTCCGAAACCGTACTGGCCGTTAGCGACTATCCCGAACCCTTCGCCTGCGTAGTCGGCCGCGACAACGTCTTTGCCACCCAGTTTCACACCGAAAAAAGCCACAACGCGGGCTTATTGCTCCTACGTAATTTTCTACACTGGAATGGATAATTTGTGTAAAATGCGGTTTACATGACAAACCGCCGACCGAAAGGACCGCCATGCTGCTCATCCCCGCAATAGACCTAAAAGACGGCAACTGCGTCCGCCTGCGCCAGGGTTTGATGGAAGATGCCACCGTATTTTCCGACCGTCCGGCGGACACGGCCTCGCATTGGCTGAGGCAGGGGGCGCGGCGGCTGCACCTGGTCGATTTGAACGGCGCGTTTGCGGGCGAACCGAAAAACCTTCCCGCCATACGCGAAATACTGGCGGCGGTTGCGGCCGACATCCCCGTCCAACTGGGCGGCGGCATACGCGATTTGGCCACCATAGAAAAATACCTGGCCTTGGGACTTGCCGATGTCATCATAGGCACGGCGGCGGTGAAAAACCCCGCCTTCGTGCGCGAGGCCTGCCGCGAATTTGCCGGGCACATCATAGTCGGCATAGATGCCAAAGACGGCATGGCGGCCATAGACGGCTGGGCAACCGTAACCGAACACAGCGCGGCCGATTTGGGCAGGCGGTTTGCCGACGACGGCGTAAACGCCATCATCTACACCGACATAGGCCGCGACGGCATGATGAGCGGGGTAAACATTGATGCAACCGTCAAACTGGCGAAAGCGGTCGGCATCCCCGTCATCGCTTCAGGCGGCCTGACAAACTTGGACGACATCCGCGCCCTGTGCGCCGCAGAAAAAGACGGCATAACCGGCGCGATTACCGGCCGCGCCATTTACGAAGGCAGCATAGATTTCGCACAGGCGCAGCAACTGGCCGACACCCTGTCGGCCGGGGCATAAGGGCGGGGCAAAACCCGGGGTCTCAAAATAAAACGCCGGAAAATCATTACAGGGAAGGCGGGCCTTCCCGTAAACCGCAGCCGTGCCGCAAAAACGGCGGCCGGTAAAAATCTTAATGAAAATAAGGGAATTGCAATGTTAGAGTCTTTTGTTTTAGGGTTTTGGATAATTTGGTCTAGCAACCGCGATATTCACGCCCTGTCGGAGGGGATAGGCTTCATCTTATTGGCGGTGATTATCCGGGGCTTTATGAGCATGTCTATGCCTGTGGCGGACAACGTTTGGGTGGCCGCCATCCTTCTGCAATGGGTATACGTGGTAGTGGTATTCGGCATAGTGAACCGTTTTTCCGAAAGCTTTTCCAGCACCATGGTTTTTGCCGCCGCCGGCGCGATGGGTTTCTTCTGGCTGACCAACAACGCCAACACCCTGGTCGAATCCTACGTCAAATAAACCCTGGGGCTGCCCGAATATGCGGGGCGGCCTTTAAAAACGGACATTCGCAATGACATTGGCAAAACGGATTATCCCCTGCCTGGACGTAAAGGACGGCAGAGTGGTGAAGGGCGTGAATTTTCTGGGATTGCGCGATGCGGGCAATCCTGTAGATGTGGCCGAACGCTACAATGACGAAGGCGCGGACGAACTGACCTTTCTCGACATCACCGCCTCATCCGACAACCGCGACACCATCCTGCACGTTATCGAAGCCGTGGCCTCGCGGGTCTTCATCCCCCTGACCGTGGGCGGCGGCGTGCGCAGCGTGGCCGACATCCGCCGCCTGCTCAACGCGGGCGCGGACAAAGTCAGCATCAACACCGCCGCCGTAACCAACCCCGGCCTGATAGAGGAAGCCGCCGGATTTTTCGGTTCGCAGGCCATAGTCGTCGCCATAGATGCCAAAGCCGCCAATCCCGAAAACACACGTTGGGAAATCTTCACCCACGGCGGCCGCACGCCGACCGGTTTGGACGCGGTGGAATGGGCGGTCGGAATGCAGCGGCGCGGCGCGGGCGAAATCCTGCTCACCAGCATGGACAGGGACGGCACAAAACAAGGCTTCAACCTGCCGCTCACCCGCGCCGTCAGCGAAGCGGTGGACATACCCGTCATCGCATCGGGCGGCGTGGGCTGCATACGGCATCTGATAGAGGGCGTTAAAGAAGGCAAGGCCGATGCGGTATTGGCCGCCAGCATCTTCCATTTCGGCGAAGTATCCATAGCCCGGGCCAAAGAAGCCATGCGGCAGGCGGGGATAGAGGTCAGGCTGCCCGAAAAACAGTTTGCATAAACACAGGCCGTTTTCCCGATTCGGGCTTTTGCGGGTTACAATCGGGGCGGATGGCGCAAAGGGCGGCCGCCGTTTGTTGGCTTATGGCGGATTTGCCTGATTTATATGGTGGTTTAAAACCATATAGTGGATTAAAATAAAAATGAGACAAGGCGCGCCAACGCCGTATCATCGCAATTTTAATTCACTGCAAACCGCTATAAAATCGCCATCACCCCCAACCTGCCCCATATGACAGGGCAAGGATACAACCCGCTATAAGGAAGTCTTGATGAATATCCGCATCTTTTGTTTGGGCGCGGCCGCCGCCTTGTCTTTGGCCGGCTGCGGCAACGACAGCGAAAAAATCGGCGAGGCCAGCACGGTGTTCAACCTGTTGGGCAAAAACGACCGCATAGAAATCCACGCCTTTGAAGACGAGCAGGTACAAGGCGTTACCTGTTATCTGTCCTATGCGAAAAAAGGCGGTTTGAAAGAAACGGTGAATTTGGAAGAAGACGCGTCCGATGCCTCCATATCCTGCGTGCAGACCGCGCCGCAAATCACCTACCGCGAGGCAGACGTGAAAAAGCCCCAACAGGTTTTCAAGCGCGGCTCCAGCATGATGTTCAAAACCATGCAGGTGGTGCGTTATTACGACCCCCAGCGCAAAGTGCTGACTTATCTGGTATACAGCGACCGCGTGATTGAAGGTTCGCCAAAAAATTCCATGTCGGCCTTTTCCTGTTACGGCGCAAACCCGCCCGAAGCAGGCAAGCTGAATCTGCAGCCCGGCCGGCAGCTTTTCGGCGCGTGCGTGGTGGAAGTCGCAAAGAAATAGCCGCCCGCCCGCATGTTACCCCTTACGCACAAATTGGCCGCCTGTCTGCGGCAGGACCATCCCCCATACGCCATAGCCGCCGCCTATACCCGCGCAATAGGGCAGTGCGGCGGGCGGGACGATGCGGATTTTTTGCTGGACATATGCTGCCGCCCCGACAAACTTCAAAATTCCTTGATTTTCTCCTCAGTATTGCAGGCGGTTATGGCCTTGGATGCCCGACATGCCGCACCCGTGCTGTATAGGCTGCTGGATGAAGGCAGCTTGGATGACGAATGCAGGTGCGCGCTGTTGGAGGTTTTGGCGGCCGCCGCTTATCCGCCGGTCAAAAAGGTGCTTGCCGAAACGGTGTTTTACGGCGATAAGGAGGATTATTATCTGCAGGCCGCCTGCAGCTTGGGGCTTTTGAACTTCGATTGCGCCGAATATCAGCACGAAATCCAAACCGCATTGGAATCGTGTTACGGCAAAACGCTGTTTCCCGAATACACGCCCGTGCTGGCGGCCAGGCTGGATAATCCGCAGCGGCGGGCGGCGGCTTTGGCGGCCCTGTATGAGCTGGGGGAGTTTTGCTCGACCGACTGCAACGGCGGCATAGTCCGCGCCTTTGCCCTGTGCGGCGGGGAGGGCGAACCTTATTTCCGCCGGGCGGTGTCCGATCCGTCTTGGGAATGCGACAATACGGGTACGGGGACTTTGGCCGATACCCATTTCGGCATGATGTCGCTGCGTTGGCCGCTGGCAGATTTGGCCCGCCTTGCCCGTTCGGCGGGCGATGAGGAAGGGCGCGACCATTTTGCCCGCCTGATTATCCAACTGCTGGCTTTCTGCCTGCACGCGGAAAGGGGCTGGCACGAGCCTTGGCTGAAACTGTACAAGGATTTTTTCCTTTGGCGGGAAAACGGCAATGCCGAACCGGAAATCTTTGTTTTCGCGGACCAACTGGGCGGGAGCTGGCGCGAACGGGTGTATGGCATAGAGGATTTGCTGGAATACGCGTTAAGGGAGGAAATCCTGCGGCAGGCGGAAGCGGCGGTTTGACGAGGAGTGGTGAAAATGGATGGTTTGCAGGCGGTAAAGTTTGACGATAAGGGACTGGTGTGCGCCGTCGCACAGGATGCCCAGAGCGGGCGGGTGCTGATGGTGGCGTGGATGAACGCCCAAGCCCTGCAAAAGACTTTGGAAACGGGGTTTGCCCATTATTACAGCCGTTCGCGGCAGAAACTGTGGATGAAGGGCGAAGAGTCGGGACATAGGCAGAAGGTGCGCGAACTGCGCCTGGACTGCGACGGCGACGCGCTGGTGATGAAAATCGAACAGCAGGGCGGCATCGCCTGCCACACGGGGCGGGAGAGTTGTTTTTACCGCGTTTGGCGCGATGGCGGCTGGCAGGTTGCCGACGAGGTATTGAAGGACGAGGCGGAAATTTATAGCGGATTAAAATCGCCATGATACGGCGTTGCCGATTATCCGTACATGGCGGGCGTTGCCGCCTTGTCTTATTTTTATTTTAATCCATTCTACAGCCGCCGTAAGAAATAAGGCGGAATTTGGAAAGCAAGGGCATGGACAGGCAGATTATAAGTGTTTTGGCCGATATTCAAAACGTTATCGATGCGCGCAAAGAGTGCGATCCCCAAGAATCCTATGTCGCCAAACTGTTTCATCAGGGCGGGGACAAGATTTTGAAAAAGGTTATAGAAGAGGCCGGCGAGGTTTTGATGGCGGCCAAAGACGGCGATAAGGCGCATTTGGTATACGAAACGGCCGATTTGTGGTTTCACTGCATGGTGCTGCTGTCGCGGCACGGCCTGAGGGTGGAAGACGTGGCCGGGGAGTTGGCGCGGCGGCAGGGGCTGTCGGGGCTGGCGGAAAAGGCGGCCCGAAAGGAAGGCTGAACGCCCCGCGCGCATGGTTTGCCGGATTTGTATTACAATGCCGCGCCTGAAACCCGGAGGAAAAAATATGACCGACTGCATCTTTTGCAAAATCGCAGACAAGCAAATACCCGCATCCGTGGTATACGAAGACGAACAAATGCTGTGTTTCAAAGACATCCACCCGTCCGCCCCCGTACACCTGCTGCTGATTCCCAAACTGCATCTGGATTCGCTGGCACACGCCGAGGGAGAGGCCGGACTGTTGGGCGCATTGATGGCCAAAGTGCCTCAAATCGCCCGCGAACACGGCCTGGCGCAAGGGTTTAAAACGCAAATCAATACCGGTAAGGCGGGCGGGCAGGAAGTATTTCACCTGCATATACACATCATGGGCAAGCCCGTCCTTTAATTTTGACAAGGAGTTGGAAATGGGAAGTTTATCCTTGGGACACTGGATAGTCGTCCTGCTCATCGTGGTGCTGTTTTTCGGTACTAGCAAATTACGCAACCTGGGCAAGGATTTGGGCGGCGCGGTACACGACTTTAAAAAAGGCCTGAACGAAGGCTCGGAAGAGGCGGCATCCAAACAGGCCGGGAAACAAGAAGACGACAAACAGGCCTGACCCATGTTTGATTTCAGTTTCGGCGAACTGGTATTGGTCGGCGTGGTGGCCCTGGTGGTGTTGGGGCCGGAAAGGCTGCCCGCCGTGGCGCGTACTGCGGGCGTTTGGCTGGGCAAAGTCCGCCGTTTCGCCTCCGAGGTGAAAACCGAATTCGACCGCCAGGTGGAGGCGGCCGAACTGAAAGATGTGAAGGCGCAGTTGGATTCGGCCGTAAAAGACGTGCAAGGCGGCCTGGACGGCGCAAGGGATGCCCTGTCGGATGAAATCCCGGCATGGGAACGCCTGCCGCCGCAACGCACGCCCGCCGATTTCGGTTTGGACGAAGAGGGGCGGCCTTTGCCCGATGCGCGCCCTTGGGCGGAAACGGGCGGCGGGCTGCATATTATGACCATACGCCGGCAGGCCATGAACCGCCGCCGCGAGGGCAGGCCGCGCGTCCGCCCGCGTCCGCAGTTGCGGGTGCGCCGCCATGCCGCCCGTTGCAATATCCAGTGAGGCCTGAATGACAGAACAGCCTGACCGGCAGGCACAGACCTTGGCCGAACATTTGACCGAATTGCGCCGCCGCCTGATTTGGACGTTGGCGGTTATATTTGCCGCCTTTCTGGCGGCCATGCCGTTTGCGCAAAAAATCTATGTGTTTGTGGCGCAGCCCCTGATGGCCTCCCTGCCCAAGGGGACGAGTATGATAGCCACGGATGTCGTCGCGCCGTTTTTCGTCCCGGTCAAAGTCGCGCTGATGGCGGCCTTTTTGCTCACCCTGCCGCATACCCTGTACCAGGTATGGGCCTTTGTCGCCCCCGCCCTCTACCGCAACGAGAAACGGTTGATTGTGCCGCTGGTGTTGTCCAGCCTGTTGTTGTTTGCCTGCGGTATGGCGTTTGCCTATTTTGCCGTGTTCCCGCTGATGTTCAAGTTTTTGGCCGGCATCACGCCCGAAGGGGTCAGTATGGCCACCGATATAGACAAATATTTGTCTTTTGTATTGGGAATGTTTGTGGCTTTCGGGGCGGTGTTCGAAGTGCCGGTGGTGGTGTTGCTGCTGTACCGCATGGGGGTGGTGTCTTTGGCGCAAATGCGTTTGGCGCGGCCCTATGTGGTGGTGGGGGCTTTTGTGGTGGCCGCCATTATTACGCCGCCCGATATTTTGTCCCAGGTGCTGATGGCCGTGCCTATGGTTCTGCTGTATGAGGCGGGGTTGTTGTTGGCGGGCTGGCTGGGACCCGGAGATGACGGCAGGTTGTGAAAATTCCGGTTATGGCGGATTGGGTTTAACCGGGCCCGGGGGCTATGCGTCCCATGTTCCAAGCCGTCTGGTGTTCAGGCGGCTTTTTCGTTGTCCAAAACCCTGACGGCCAGTTTCAGCCATGCTATCGCCAAGTTACGGTGTTCGCCAAAGGCATCGTATAGGGCATCTTCGCTCAAAATGCTGTATTCGCCTTGGGTTTCGGTTGTCAGCGGCAGGCCGTCTGAAACGGCTTGGAAATAGCGGCCGTATTCGCCGTTTTCATAAAATTCAATCATCTGCCGCATCAATTGTTCGCTGCGCCGCCATTGCGCCTGTGCCGCTTGCAGTTGCGGCAGCAAGGCCAGCCACTCGCGGTACAGGGTTTGGATTTCGTTGATGCGGGCTTGTGCCTGCGGCAGGTTCAAGGCGTGGTTCATCAAATCCCCTTTAAAAATCCTACATGCCCAATTCGTTCAAAAACCGTATATCGTCCGCCCAACCCGATTTCACCTTCACCCACACTTTCAAAAACACCTTGCACTCAAACAACTTTTCCATATCCAGGCGGGCTTCGGTGGAGATTTTCTTCAGCTTCTCCCCGCCCCTTCCTATGACTATGGGCTTTTGGTTTTCCTTGTCCACCAAAACGGCTATGTAGATGTGCCGGATGCCGTTTTCTTCTTTGAATTGTTCCACTTCCACATTCATGGCGTAGGGCAGCTCCTCGCCCAGGTGGCGGAACAGTTTTTCGCGCACGATTTCCATGGCGAGGAAGCGGGAAGACTTGTCCGTAATCATGTCTTCGGGATACATGGGGACGCTTTCGGGCAGGTAGGGTTTGAGCAATTCCAACAGGTTTGCGATGCGAAGGCCGTGTTTCGCGCTGACGGCTTCGGCGGCGGCGAAGTTAAATTCGCGCCTCACTTCGTCTATAAAGGCCTGCAGCGCGTATTTGTCTTTTGCCTTGCCCTTGTCGATTTTATTGACTGCCAAAATCACGGGGGTGTGTTTGGGCAGTTGTTTGATGACGGTGCGGTCGGCATCGGTGAGGCGCATGGCTTCGACAACGAAGACGACGGCATCAACCCCGCTTAGGGCTTCGGTAACGTTTTGGTTGAGCCTGTCGTTCAGCGCGTTGCGGTGGTCGGTTTGGAAGCCGGGGGTATCGACAAAGACCAATTGGGCGGTGTGGTCGGTATAAATGCCGGTTATCTTGTGGCGCGTGGTTTGCGCCTTTTTGCTGGTGATGCTGATTTTTTGCCCGATAAGATGGTTCATCAGGGTAGATTTGCCCACATTGGGGCGGCCGACTATGGCGATGAAGCCGCAGCGGTAGCCTTGGGGGACGGCGGTTTCGGGGTTCATGCTTCTTCCTTCTTGCCTTTGGGATTGATGGGGGCGACGGGTTCTATCCGCCAATAGGCCAGCAGTTTGTTGAGCTGTTTGATTTTATGGGCGCGAAAGGCCCTGCCGAACAGGACGGGGGCGTTGATGGGGAAGGCTTGTTCTGCCCAAGGGGCGCGGATGATTTCGCTGACTTCTATTTCGTCGTCGGCAATGAAGCGGATTTCCGTTGCGCCAAGCAGCAGGCCTTTCCCGCGCCGCCAGGTGCGCGGGGCGGTTTGGCCGTAGCGGTTTTGCCGCGCCCATTGGGCGAAGGTGTCGCTGTAAACGGCAGACGGCGGCAGTTTGATTTTGAGCGGCGGGTATTTCTTTTGCGCCGTCCTAACCCTATGCCTCAGCAGCAGTATGTAGGCCAGGCCGCCGATAAGGCCGCCCGTCAGGGCGGCGGCGATTTGGATTTTATACATGGTTGTCCTTACGGTTATTTCGCGCTTATTTTATCAGGATACGCGCCCTTGCCGGCCGATTCCGCCTCCTTATAGCGAATTAAGATTGCAAGGCGCGCCTTGTCTTATTTTTATTTTAA
>JAUMUU010000097.1 GCA_030530545.1 Neisseria sp.
GGCAGTGGAAGCCCGACGCGCCGGACTGCCTGCCCAAATAACCGACTTCGGAACATGCCTAAGCGCGGTAAGGTCGTTATATTGCGGGATACGGCGTTTTATGGGGCAAAATACAGGCCTTCCCGCGCGGGAAGGCCGTAATTTGATGACATACTGTATTTGAAGTTAAGTATGTTTGCTATATACCATCCGTACACGGCTCTCGTTGCCGCTTTATCCTATTTTTATTTTAATTAACTATAATTCATATTCCCCGGATACGGCAAAAACCCCTTAACCAAGAGGCTAAGGGGTTTTTGAAAACTGGCACGCCCAGGGGGAATCGAACCCCCGTTACCGCCGTGAAAGGGCGATGTCCTAACCGCTAGACGATGGGCGCGGATAAAATAAATTTTCTTTGGCGCACCCGGAGCGATTCGAACGCCCGACCCTCTGGTTCGTAGCCAGATACTCTATCCAACTGAGCTACGGGTGCGTGAAAGTCCGCCATAATAGCCGTTGTGGGACAGTCTGTCCAGCGTCCGAGCAAACATTTTTATCATCATATTGATAAAAAATAAAATTTTTATACACCGCCCATACAAACCCTGTGATTTCAAACCATGCCCACGCCCGACAATTCCCGTGCCGCCTGCGCTGCCGCATTGTCCGTCATGCCGCCGACAAAGTCCAAAACCTTCATGTAGGCCAGATACAGGCCGTCCTGCGGCGTTACCGGGTCGTCGTTTTTCAACAGTTCCAATGCCAGGGACTGCCGTATGCCCGCCCTGCCCTCGGTAATGAGCTGATGGGCGGCGGGTATGAGCAAATCCAAAATCGAACCCAAACAGGGAAAGGCGGCAATTTCGGTAATCAGTTTGCTTTGGTGGCGGAAAATCCGCGTCCGCGCCAATTCTTTGGCCTGTTCCAGCGTATCGCGCACGGCAGGGCCGCATAAGGCAAGCAGGTCCTTGCCGGCAAACGCGCCGTCGAGCAGGCTTTGCCTGTGGGCGGCAAAGGTGAGGGCGGCATCCTCTATCGCCCGCCCTATGGCCACGCCGCGCAACATGGCGCAATATTGCCGGTCGGATACGGCGGGCGGCCGGGTGTGGCCGCCGTCGGCCAGGTTGGCAAAGATTTTGCCGACTTCGCCGCTGTCCAACAGACCCAGTTCCACCGCGTCTTCCAAATCCAGCAGGGCGTAGCAGATGTCGTCCGCAGCCTCCATCAGATAGGATAAGGGATGCCGCGCCCAGTGGTCGCGCCCCTGTTTGGGCAGCCCCAATTCGTCCGCCACGCAGCGGACAAACGGCAGTTCGGTTTGGTAAATGTTGAATTTTTTGCGGCCTGCCGGGGCGGAACTGGTCCACGGGTATTTCATCAGTGTGCCTATGGATGCGGCTGTCAGCCTCATCCCGCCCTGCCGGCGGTACATTTCCAGCCCGGCCAGAATCCGCAGGCTGTGGGCGTTGCCCTCGTAGGTCTGTATGTCGTTACGCTGCGCCTCGTCCAGGCCGTCCAGGAAGCGGGCGTGTTCGGGGCGGCGAAACCAGTCGCGCAATGCGTCTTCCCCCGTGTGGCCGAAAGGCGGGTTGCCCAAATCGTGCGCCAGGCAGGCAACCTGTACCACCGTGCCTATGTCGCCCGGGGTGTGCCCGCCGGGCAGCACGCCCGCCGCCTGCATCATCAGGCCCACCCGGTTGCCCAGGCTGCGCCCCACGCTGGCCACTTCCACGCTGTGGGTCAGGCGGTTGTGCGTTTGGTCGTGCTTGGCCAAGGGATGAACCTGGGTTTTGCGCCCCAAACGGCGGAACGCGCCGGAAAAGACAACGCGGTCGTAATCGATATGGAAGTCGGTACGCAGGTAATCATCGCCGTCTTGTGCAGTCGGGGCGGCTATGGGGACGACCCGGCCATCCTGCAGTCGGAAGCGTTTGGTGCTGAGCAGTTGCGGCCAGTGCATTTCGGTCATTGGGTTTCCTTTGCGGCGGGGTTGCCGAATATGGGAAGGCCGCCGGAATGTCTGTTTTCCGGCGGCCTTGGTTTAAGGGGCCAAATGGTCCAGCAGTTGGGTGATGGTTTTTTGCCAGTCGCCCTGTGCAAAGCCCAAACTGCGCGCCCGGCTGCAATCCAAGACGGAATACAGGGGGCGTTTGCCGTTTTTGTCCTCCTGCGCCTGTTGTACGGGGACGATGCGCGGCGCGGCGAAGGCCGGGTCGTGTTCGGCGGCGGCCTTTAACACCGCCAGCCCGAAGCCGTATTGGCTGAATGCCTGGCTGCCGCAATAGTGCAGCAGCCCGCGCGGGAAGGTGGGCAGCCGCAGCAGGCCTATGATGGTGTCGGCCAGGTCGCCCGAATAGGTCGGGCAGGCGGCGTTGTCGTCGGCCAGGCGGATTTCTTTCTGCCCGCCCGACAACAGGGTTTTGACGAAGTTGCGGCCGTATTCGCCATATACCCAGGAGGTGCGGATAATCAGGCTGTCGGGGTAGGCGGCCAAGGCCAGCAGTTCGCCCGATAATTTGGATTGCGCGTAAACGCACCGGGGGTCGGGCGCGTCTGTTTCGGCATAGGGCTGGCGGCTGAGGCCGTTGAAGACGTAGTCTGTGGACAGGTGGATGAATTTGGCCCCGGCCTCTGCCGCCGCCTGTGCCAGGTTGCGCGCGCCGCCGGCGTTTACGGCGAAAATTTTGTCGGTTTTTTCGCGGGCCTTTTCCGCGCCTATGCAGGCGGCGGTGTTGATGATTGCATCGGGCTGGAAGTTTTTGACCATGTTGGCCACGGCTTCGCGGTCGGTGATGTCCAGTGTTTGGGAGTCGGCGGCTATGAGTTCCCAGTCTTCGGGCAGCCGCCGCCTGACGGACTGGCCCAGTTGGCCTTTGGAGCCGGTAAGCAGGATGCGCATTTTGAGTTCCTTAGGGTGTTGCGGCGGCAGGAAGCGGGAAGGCCGCCATTTTGCGGATTTTGCCGGGCAGAGTTTAGCATATAGTGGATTAAAATAAAAATGAGACAAGGCGGCAACGAGAGCCGTGTACGGATGGTACGTAAGGGCGTTGGCAACGCCGCAGCCTTGCGATTTTAATCCACTGTATTTTAATGGCCGCCCCCCCCCGGTCGGGCAGGCCGGGACGGCCGGACAAAATAAAACCCGCCGTGTCGGGCAGGTTGTGTTCGCTGGCGGAAACGGTGGGATTCGAACCCACGGAGGATTTGCACCCTCAGCGGATTTCGAGTCCGCTGCATTCAGCCTCTCTGCCACGTTTCCGGCGGGCAAAAAAATTTCAAGACTGGCGGAAGCGGTGAGATTCGAACTCACGGTGGGGACTAACCCACGACGGTTTTCAAGACCGCTGCATTAAACCGCTCTGCCACGCTTCCTTTGCTTGAGAACGCGTATGGTAGCCAAATTTGCCCCGCCTGGCAAGTTTTTTGTTGCGGGGTTCAGGCCTGCAGCCGTCCGAACGGCCGTAAAACGGTTTTTTCAGACGGCCTTTTCGTGTTCAAACGGCTAGGCCGTTACCGAATACACGCTTTCAGACGGCCTTGCCTTATCCGCAATCAGTTCCGCCAAAGCCGCCGCCAAACCCTTCCTGTCCATATAGTCGCGCGGGATTTCATCCAGGTCGGTGTGCAGCGTATAACTGTCGCTGCCGCTGCTGCCCAAGCCGCAGGGGCGCACTATGGTCCAGTGCAGGCCGCTTGACCGCAAACGGTTTTCCGCCTCGGTTTTGGCCAGCACCGCTTCGCCCAAAGCCTGTCTGAACATCGCGCCCGTGTTTTCCCACTGTTCGCCGCAACCCATGCTGGTTACGAGTATCAGGCGGGCTTGCGGGGCATGGGCGGCTGCCGCGTCTATGATATTGATATTACCGACCGTGTCGCTGCGTACGCCCGCCTCGTTTTTACCGCCGACAAAACTGACCACCGTTTGCGGCCTGCCGTCGCGGATGACGGCGGCGCAGGCTTGCGCGTCCAGCACGTCCGCCACCGCCGTATTTACGCCGTGTTGTTTGAAAAACGGGTCTTGGGCCTGTTCGGGGCGGCGCAGCACGGCGGTAATACCGTCTGAAAAACCATCCGCCGACAAACGCGCAATCAGTTCGCGGCCGCTTTTACCGTTTGCACCGAAAACAATCAGCATAATTACGCCCCCTTCCCTTAACCAAACAGCGCACGCATGGCTTGGATTTGATGCGGGAAGAGTTCCCCGTTTTCATCGCGGCCGACATAAATCTTAAACATCGCCCCGCCGCTGCGGTTGATAAAATTGAGCGAAACCGTGTCCTTGCCCATAAACGGCCGTTCCACCAAATAAACCGCCGTACAATTTTCATAATAAATATGGCCGTGGATGCCGCCCGGTTGGGCTTCCTTGAAATTATAAAAACCGCGCCCCACACTGCCGTCCGGCAGCTTGCCCGTAACTTCGGCAATCACATCCGGCGTATGGGCGATAAACGTAACCGCGTCGTCCCATTTGGCAATCGCCTGCATAATTTCGACAAAACGGCCGCCGTCCGTCTTCTTCACCGTGCCGGCGGGCAGGCAGTTAATCACCTCTTCAAAACTGCACTGAAAGCGTCCGGCCAGCATCTCCAAAATCTGGCCCGGGTTTTCGGCCAAAGAATTACGCAAAACAGTTTGCTGTTCGGCAGACATAGGGGTAGGCATAGATTGCTCCTTTTCTTCGTTTGCGGGTAAGGCAAGCATCAGCTTGCGCGTCAAAGTGGGCGACCAATAACGGCCGCTGGTGTTTAAAGAAATCAGGCCGTCCGCATCGGGCGGGCCCATCAAACCGAGTTTGGCCCATTGTTCCAGCAAGGCCAGCGCGCGCGGCTGCCCGTCGAACAGGCGGCTGTCTATCGTTCCCGTCTCAATATCGTGCTGCAGACGGCCGAGCAGGACCTTATTCCCACTGTGGCGGCTCATATAAGCGATATTCTTCTGCCCGGCGGGCGTGGCCAGATAACTATCCAAATCACTTTGCACCTGATAACTCAACCCGCCGCCGTTGCCGCCCGCGCCCGAACCGAAGGCCAGGCAGGGCATATTCGACTTCACCAAACGGTTGTACAAATTACGTTCGCCGCGGGCGGGATAGGCAAAATGATTATTGCTGATTTGGCTCCAGCCCTGTCGCGCCAAATATTCCACCGTATAGGCATATTGCAGCGACTGCGTGTCAAAACCGGCCGGCGGCGGAAACGCCCCCTTCTCTATCATACGGTTGATGGGCAAAAAGGGATAACAATTAAAGGCATAAGTATCCAGCCCCGACAGCGGCAGCGCGGCCGCGATCCGCAAATCATTGTGCCAGACTTCATCGTCCTGGCCCGGCAGCCCGAACATCAAATCGGCCACCACCACCGCATCCAGCCCGCACAACCTTTCCAAATAGGCCGCCGCCTCCTCGCCGCCGTGCTTGCGCCCCAAACGGCGGCGTATGGCCGTATCGAAAGTCTGCACGCCTATGGAAATACGGTTCACCCCCGCATCTATGCAGGCCTGCGCCTTGGCTATATCGAAATGGCTCATACGCCCTTCCAGCGTAAACTCGCAATCGTCCGCCAGCGGCAGATAACGGTAACAGGCTTGGATTAGGCGCACCAAATCATCGGTCAGAAGCGCGGTGGGCGTGCCGCCGCCGAAATAGACGGCGCGGATTTTGCCGTCCCCGTGGCGGATATCCGCTTCCTGCGCCAATTCGGCGATGACCTTGTCGGTGTAAACGCGGCTGTAATCGTCCTTCCACGCATTACGGTAAAAGCCGCAGAAAACACAATGATTGGCGCAAAACGGAATATGCAGGTAGGCCAGCGCGTCTTCCCGCAACACCGATTCCGCCTGCTGCCGCCAAAGCCGCCGCCACTCATCGGACGGCACGTCCAAACCGCCCCAAATGGGCATCAAAGCCTGCCGCTCGGGGAAGGCATGGGGCGCGGCCTGTTCCATGCCGATTTTTATTTCTCGTTTCATATTATCATGAACTGATGTATAATGTTTCTCATTATTGTACATTTTAACGCTTCTGTTTTTGATTTATATCAAATTTGCTCAGATTGCGTTTCAAAAACGAAAAATACGGACAAATCAAAAAAACTTGATATAAAACAAAGGCGGATATATGGTGGATTAACAAAAACGGGACAAGGCGGCAAACCGCAGACAGTATGGGCGGTAGGGCAAGGCCGTACTGGTTTTTGTTAATTCACCATACCGCCCTGAAGGTGCGGCGGGCGTGAAATACCGCTTCTAATCATAGCTTAAGGGAAATTGTCGGGCATAAATACCCGACCTGCAAGGCTGGTAAGGTTTAATGAATTAAAATAAAAATGAGACAAGACGGCAACGCCCGCCGTATCATGGCAATTTTAATCCACCATAATATTGTCCCGCCGCCCGATTGCCCTTATAGTCGGACCAAGCACCAACCATCCGCCTCCCCCCAAATGAACATCCTGCACGATTGCGAAATCACCGGCATCATCCACCGCCCCCGGCAACACACCCTGCAACTGCTTATCGGCCAAACAGGCTTATTGACCTTTGAAAACACCGTCTGCTTCAGCCTGAACGACTTTAGCGGGCAAAACGTCATCTTCGCCGTCCGCACCCTGCCCCTTTGCGACAGCCCCGCCCCATGGCTGGAGGAATACCCCCTGTTGGCCCGACTCCAACCCCGTTCCGACTACCAGGTAAGTTCCATAGACCCGTCCGCAGGCTGCGGCGGCTTCATAGTCCAAACATCGGGCGGCAGCATCCTGTACAGCGAAGACGGCGGGGAAAGATATAGTGGTTAAAATAAAAATAAGACAAGGCGCGCCTTGCAATCTTAATTCGCTATAAGGAGG
>JAUMUU010000098.1 GCA_030530545.1 Neisseria sp.
CGAATTAAAATTGCAGGGCTAGGGCGTTGCCAACTATCCGTACACGGCTCTCGTTACCGCCTTGTCTACAGTCGGGCAATCAATGCCCGCGACATGCCGCTACGCGGATAACGTGTCCAACCGCCATCTCCGCATCTACTGTCTGGACGCGCTTTACCAACGTCCCGGAAGCGTGGGCGTGCGTGCGGAATGGAAGTTTTAAGCGGAAAAAACCGGCTGAAAAAACGTAGGTCGGGCATTGATGCCCGACAACATTCCAGATTCCAAATGCCCGACCTGCCACGGCTCTCGTTGCCGGCTTGCGCGGCGGATTTTTTACGGTAAAACCGGCATACCCCGCCCCCCATGGCTTGCGGGCGGGGTTCAGGCCACGGCGTTCAGGTAATTCAAACCCAATATCCGTTTTTCGGCGTTCAGTTCGGTGATTTTCAGGCGTACCATGCTTTTGGGCGGGATTTCCAGCGGGATGCCCAAGGCGCGCGCCACCAGCGGCAGGCCGTCTACGCGCACCAGGTCTTCTTTCAATACCTGCGCGTTCAGTTCGGCCGCGCCCTGCTGCTGCAAATACACCAGACTCCAGTAATGTTCCATTTCGCGCTGGAAATCCTGATAGGCGGTATAGGTGGATTCGAAGTTGCCGACTTCGGCAAACAGGTCGGCATCGCCGTTTTGGAAGCGGGCCGGAACTGCGGGGTTTGTGAGGCTGACAAGTTGTTTTTGGTTCACATAGTCGGCGGCGCGGCGCAGCGGGGAGGTGAACCAGCCGTAGTGTTCCACGCCCATGCCTATGTGCGGCTCGGATTTGGTGCTGGTCCGCACTTTGCCCAAGGCGGGCTGGACGCGGAACAGGGCGGGCAGGCCCTTGTCGTGCAGCATTTTGGCCCAGGTGCTGTTGGCCAGTATCATCATTTCGCTCACCAGGGTGTCTATGGGCGAACCGCGTTCGCGGCGGCTGATTTGCACTTGTCCGTCTGCAGTCAATTCTATGCCGTAGTCGTATTGCAGGGGACGGTCGGGCTCGTATTTGCCGCGCTGTTTCTGCAGTTCCACCGCCAGGCGGTAAAACCAGGCCAAATCATTATGATGCGGGAAGGCGTTGCCGCCCTCTGTGCCGGTTTCGCGGTTGAAGTGCGGCTCTATGGCCTGGATGCGCAGGTTGGCGGCTATGGCCACGCGCTCGATTTTGCATTCGGGGTTGCTGACCTTCCATTCGTCGTCTACGTCGAAATAGATGCTGACGGCGGGCTGGGTTTTGCCCTCGTCCAGGCTGAAGGCGGCTATCCAGTTGTCGGGCAGCATGGTGATTTTGCCGCCGGGGAAATAGGCGGTGCTTTGGCGTTGGAAGATGATTTTTTCCATCGCGCCGCCTGCCTCTACGGCCAGGGACGGGGCGGCTATGTGTATGCCGATGCGGCGGCCGCCGTTTGGCAAATCCCGCACGGAAAGGGCATCGTCCACTTCGGTGGTGGCGTCGTCGTCTATGGAAAAGGCGGCCGTTGCTTCGGCAAGGGGAAGAGGGCCTGTGTCGGGTATGGGGATGTCGGGAAAAGCCGTGCCTTGCGGGTATAGCCGGATTTCGAAGCCGTCTTGCAGGTATTGCGGCAGGGATGTGATGCCGCCGGTTTTTTTGGCCAGTTCGTAAGGCGACAGTTTCAGGCTGTCGGCCGCTTTGACAAAGGCTTTGTAGGTCAGGGCCTGTTTGTCGGGCGCGTGCAGTATGGTTTTCAGGTCGGCGGCGATTTCGGGCGGAAGGATGCCGTTTTTCAGATTCCCCGCCCAATCTTCCATTTGCGCTTCCTGTTGTTTTTTGCGCTCTATGGCCGCCAGTGCCTGTTTCAGGGTTTCTTCGGGTGCGGCTTTGAATACGCCTTTGCCTTTTTTGTAAAAATACATGGGCGCGGCATACAGGGCGATGAGTGTGGCTGCCAATTCGGTTTTGGTGGGGGGGTGGCCGAAATATTCTTCGGCCAGAGCCTCGGCGGTAAATTCTTCGCCGCCGCTGGCCTCCCACAGCAGGCCGGTGTCGATTTCGGCAGCCTCGGCCTGCGCCTTGTCGAGAAAGGCGGCCATGTCGCCGTCAAATTCGGCAAAGACGTTGGCGGCTTTGACTTTGGCGCGTTTGCCGTGTTGGGTTTGCGCCTGGTAGGAGGCATCGCTTTTTTGGATGACGGCGGCCACTTTGAACTGGCCGGATTCTTCGTAAAATATGTTCATTAAATTTTCTTAACGGTTGAGGCTTCCGCTACGGGCGGGTCTGTCGCGGATGTTCCCGGTTTTGCAGGCGGTTGTGCTTTGGGGCGGAAACAGGCAGGGCGGTCTTTGGTGCGATTTTAACAGATTTGCCGCGCGGGATTTTGCCCTGCGGCAGGGTCGGGGATGGGCTGCAACGACCCGGCCGCCTGAAAACCCCCGGGCGGATATGGTTTTCAGACGGCCTGTTTTACCGTTTCGGTTTTGCCGGGTTGATTTATTTGAGCACGGTCTTCACCCAGCGGCTGACCCAGCCTTTTTGTTTGGCCGCGATGAGGGTTTCGGGCGGATTGTCGCTGTGCTGCGGCGCTTGGGCGTGCTTGAACACCTCGGGCAGGGGCGTGCCCTTCACGGCGGGGTAAACCCACATTCCCGAGGGGATGGCCTTTTGCACGTTGCCGCTTTGCAGGTATTGCACCAGCTTGGCCGCCAATTCGGGCTGTTTCGCACCGTTCAACACCGCCGCGCCCTCCACCTGGCGGAACACGCCGCCTTTCAAAAACAGATTGCCGGTCGGCGGCTCGCTGTATTTGCCCTTGCTGTAAAACACCTCGGCGGCCGGACTGGAGGCATAACTCACCACCAGCGGGCGCGAACCGCCGTTTTGCGTAAATTCGGTATAATAAGCCTCGTTCCAGTCTTTGGTAACCTTCACCCCGTTGGCGCGCATTTTCGCCCACCAGGCAAAAGCCTGCTGCTCGCCCAAGCCCCCGATATTGGCCGTCAGAAAGCCCAGGCCGGTGCTGGAGAGGCCGGGGTTGGGGACGGCCAGCAGGCCCTTATATTGCGGCTTGGCCAAATCATCCAGCGTTTTGGGCAGGGGGAGTTTGTTTTTGGCAAACCAGGCCTTGTCGTAATTTAGCGCGACATAGCCCGAATCCACCGCCAGGGCATGGGGCAGGGCGGCATCCGTGGCGGCCGATTTGGGCTGCACGGCGGCCAAAATACCGTTTTCCTTGGCCTTTAGCACCGTGGTATTGTCCAAACCGTAAACCGCGTCCGCAATCGGGCTGCCCCGGCTCAACACCAGCTTGTTCACCATCTCGTTGCCGCTGCCGACCTTGATGACCGAAACCTTGGCATCGTTTGCGCGTTCGAAATCGGCAAACGCATCCTTGGGCAGGTTGAACGACTTATGCACCGCCAGCCTCACCTCCGTCTGGGCCAAGGCCTGGCAGGCGAACAACAGGGCGGCAAGTGCGGGCAACAACTTTTTCTGCATGATTCGAATCCTTCCGGTTGATATGGGGATAATATTGCGGCCTCAGGGGCAGGATGCCCCGCATCGCGGCGCATGTATCCGCCAAAATATGCGGTTAGGCTGATAACAGCCTGCTTTTTCAGACAAATCCTAATTTTACCGCCCCCCGGGGCGGCTTTTCAAGCAATGGGGAACATTAACGGCAAAGACAAGGCGGCCGTATGGCTGTTTGACTTGGACAACACCCTGCACAATGCCGATGCCGGCATCTTCCAACTCATCAACCGCCGCATGAGTGCCTATTTGGCGCAACGCCTGCGGCTTACCTGGGAAGAGGCCGACAGGCTCAGGCTGGATTATTGGCGGCGTTACGGCGCGACACTGGCCGGACTGCGCCTGCACCATCCCGAGGCCGACGTTTGGGACTTCCTGTGCCAAACCCACCCCATGCCGCAGATTCTGCCGCTGCTGCAGGCGGAGGCCGGGGCGGCGCAAACCCTGATGCGGCTGGGCGGGCGCAAAGCCGTATTTTCCAATGCGCCTTCATTTTATGTGCGCGCGCTGGTGGGGCGCATGGGCCTGGCCGACTGTTTTGCCGCCCTATTCGGCACGGACGATTTGGGCCTGTCCTACAAACCCTCCCCGGATGCCTATTTGAACGTCTGCGCCAAATTGCAGGTCCGTCCGGCAGACTGCATCATGGTGGACGACTCGCCCGCCAACCTGGCGGCGGCCAAAGGCCTGGGCATGAAGACCGTCTATTACGGCTGCCGCGCCCCCACCCCGCCCGAGGCCGACGCGGGCGTGCGCGACATGGCCGAATTGGCGCGTTGGGCGCAAAAACAGGCTGTCTGAACACAGTCCGGACAGCCTGCCATTGCGGGTTTTTTGGGGGGATACGCCCCGCCGCCTTATTCCGGTTCGCGGCGCGATTTATCTTCAATCGGCGTTTTGGCCGCGCGGCCGGATTCGACCGTAAAATCCCCCTCGATAACATCATCGTCATCGTTTGCGCGGTTTCGGGCATGGAAGGGATTTTGGCCGAAGGAAAAGGACTGGCCGAACATGGCCGCGCCCTGAGACAAATCCGCCACCGGCTTGCCCTTGAAGGGCAGCATCAGCACCAGCGCGCCCAGCGTGGACAAAAACCCCGGGCTCATCAGCAGCAGCCCGGCCAGGGTAAAGCGTATCGGCCACAGCAATTGATAGGCGGACACCTGGCCGCCGCCGCCGCCACCAGCAAACCCGACAGCCCGCGTTGGCGCAGCAAAACCGCGCCAATAACCGCGCTCAACAACATCAGGCCGAAAGTCGCCGCCCCGCCCAGCCAGCCGGCCACCAAAACAATGGACATAATTTCCAAAACCATCATGGCCAGCAGGCCGATGCCCAAATATCGCATAAAACCGGTCTCCGTGCAGTAAAGTGAAAGCGGGGACAAAATAGAGTTGAAAGCACTTGATTTCAAGAGATATCGCGGACAGAATGATTGGGCGCGGCCAAGGATGCCGCCTCAACGCTTGGTCCGCCCCGTGTGCTGCGGTTGGCGGTAAAGCAGGCCGGATTCGGATTGCGGGGTTTTGCAAAAATCATCAGCTTGGCGGGAAAGTGCGGTAATATCGTCCGTCTTGAAGGGCTTTCGCTATGGGTTGTCCGTGTGGAACAATAAACCGTTGCGACAGCCCTTTCCTTTCTTTTGCCCGTCCCGGGGGCGCGCCCTTCCAAACAAACCCGCCCCAAGGCATAAGGGGCGGGGTTTTAACCAGTGAGGAATTTTTGATGAACAAAACCCCGTTTTCCCGCCTGTTCCCGCTGGCGGCCTGCACCGCCGCCTCATTGCTGGCTGCCGCCTGCACCACCACGGCCTCTTACAGGCAGCCCCGCAGCGGGCAGGGCCAGGCAAACGCCCCCGTCCCCGCCGGACATTACCGCGTGCAGCGCGGCGACACACTCTACCGTATCGGTATGCGCTTCAACCAGCCCGCCGCCACTTTGGCCGCTTGGAACAATTTGAGCGACCCCACGCAAATCGAAGTCGGCCAGGTTTTGCGCGTCCGTCCGGCAGGCGGGGAGAGTGCCGCGCCCGCCCGCACCGGCGGCGGCACGCCGTCCCTGCCGAATGCGGCCATGCGCTGGCCTGCGGACGGCGAGGTCATAGGCCGCTACAACGGCGGCAGCAACAAAGGCATAGACATAGGCGGCAACCGTGGCGATGCCGTCCGGGCGGCGGCGGCGGGCAAGGTGATGTATGTGGGCAGCAAGGTGCGCGGTTACGGCAATCTTATCCTCATCAGCCACGGCCGCAGCACGCTGACCGCATATGCCCACAACGAACAGTTGTTGGTGAGCAAGGGGCAGACTGTTCAGGCAGGCCAGCAAATCGCCACCATGGGCAGCAGCGATGCCGACCGCGTGAAGCTGCATTTCGAGGTAAGGGTGAACGGCAAGGCCGCCAATCCCGAACCGTATTTGGGCAGCCGCTGAGGGTTCGGTATCGGTGTTGTTTTGTCCGCCATATAATTGCGGGTTTTCTTTTAAAGTTTTTTGTTATTGTTTTTTTATGATTTATCCTAAGATTTATGATGTCATAGTCGTCGGCGGCGGACACGCAGGCACGGAAGCCGCGCTCGCCGCCGCCCGCATGGGCGCGCAGACGCTTTTGCTCACACACAACATCGAAACGCTCGGACAAATGTCGTGCAACCCCTCCATCGGCGGCATCGGCAAAGGCCATCTTGTGCGCGAACTCGACGCGCTCGGCGGCGCGATGGCGTTGGCCACCGACAAATCCGGCATCCAGTTCCGCCGCCTGAACGCCAGCAAAGGCGCGGCGGTTCGTGCCACGCGGGCGCAGGCCGACCGCATTTTGTACAAGGCCGCCATCCGCGAAATGCTGGAAAACCAAGAAAATCTGGAACTTTTCCAACAGGCGGTCGAAGACGTAACGCTGGACGGCGACCGTATTTCAGGTGTCATCACCGCGATGGGCGTGGAATTTAAAGCCCGCGCCGTGGTGCTGACCGCAGGCACGTTTTTATCGGGCAAAATCCACATCGGTTTGGAAAATTACGAAGGCGGCCGCGCGGGCGACCCCGCCGCCAAATCGCTGGGCGGGCGTTTGCGCGAATTGAAATTGCCGCAAGGTCGTCTGAAAACCGGCACGCCGCCGCGCATAGACGGACGCACGATTGATTTTTCCCAACTCACCGAACAGCCCGGCGACACGCCCGTGCCCGTCATGTCCGTGCGCGGCAGCGCCGATATGCACCCGCGCCAAGTGTCCTGCTGGATTACGCATACCAATTTGAAAACACACG
>JAUMUU010000099.1 GCA_030530545.1 Neisseria sp.
GGGACGGTTGGCATCCGGATGAGGTTTTTGTTTTGACCACGGGGGCAGGCCGGCGCAATTTGGTCGACACGCTGTTGGGCGATAATGGGTTTTTCCGCAGGCTGTGCGATGATTACGGCCTGCCGCCTGTGTGTTTTGACGAAGGGCATATCAAGGTTATAGAAAACGGATGCGGCCAAAGGTTGGACGATATACGGAGTCCCGATGAGAATAATATGGCGGCGGATATGATTGTGCGCTTTATTCATGATTTGTGTGCCGACCCCGATACCGAATTGCATGTTTCTATTGCGGGCGGGCGTAAGTCTATGGGTTTTTATATCGGTTATGCCTTGTCGCTGTTCGGCCGCAGCCAAGACCGCCTGTCTCATGTTTTGGTGGAGGAGGCGTTTGAGAACAACCGCGATTTTTTCTATCCGCCAAGCAAAACGGCGTTAATCAGTACGGCCAAATTCGGTATGCTGGATGCCGCAAAGGCGGAGGTGATGCTGGCCGATATTCCGTTTGTGCGTATGCGCGAGGGTATGCCTAATTTGACATTGGGCGATAATTGGAATTTTATACAGGCTGTGGAAATGACCCAACAGGGTTTGAGCCGTACGAAGGTGGAAATCAATGTGGCGGAACGTACCCTGGTATGCGGGCAGGGGCAAAAGGTCGAGCTGCCCGAGGCATGGTTTGCGCTGTATTGGGGTATGGCGGTTTGGAAACAGAATGGGAAATCTATCCGCCTGTATACAAAACGTGAGAATAAACAGGATAATAATTTGGCCGAATTTGTCGAAGTTTATGCCGATTGTTACCGCAGGCTGAATAGGCAAATGTGCGGCAACAGTGTCGAAGCCGTCAGGGAGTTTGAAAAATTTAAGGAAAATTTATTGAAAGAAGATGATGATAAGAAGGATATAAATATGAAGTCAAAAATTCAAGAGGGACGGTCAAGGATTCAGACGGCTTTGAAAAGGGTTTTGGGCGATTATGCCAAGCAGTATGGGATTGTCAGCAAAGGAGGCAATTCGAGTAAGGAATATGGGTTGGCCGTACCTGCCGATAAGATTTCTATAATTAATGAGCCTTGATGCGGCGGGTTGTGCGGTATGAGTTACGGAAAGGCCCTTAGGGTTTTGCGCCGCTTTTTGATGTGGCTGTCGGGTTCGGCGGCGGTTTATGCGGCCGCTGTTTTTTTGTTGCCCATCATCAAGGTCGGCGGCGAAGGCGGGGCGGCGGGGGAGGTTGCGGTTTATTTGTTGTCCAACGGGGTGCATACCGATGTGGTCGTTCCCACCCGAAACGATGTGGCCGATTGGTCGCAGGTGTTTCCCGCCGCCCATACTTTGGACGGGACGGAGGGGGAATGGTTGGCCTTGGGCTGGGGCGACAAGGGTTTTTACCTGAATACGCCGACTTGGTCGGATTTGAGTGCGTCTACCGCGCTTAGGGCCGCTTTGGGTTTGGGCGGTTCGGCCATTCATGCCACTTATTACGGGGATATGGACGGCTGCACGCGTTGCGCCAAAATTATGTTGAGTAAGGCGCAATATCGGAGTTTGGCCGCGTATATCCGTCAAAGCCTGCAATGGCGGGACGGGCATACTTTGCTTATTCCTACCGATAGGGTTTATGGCCGGAACGATGCTTTTTATGAGGCCCGGGGCCGGTATAGTTTGTTTTATACCTGCAATACTTGGACTAACGGCGCGCTCAAGGCTGCCAAAACCGATGCGGCTTTGTGGACGATTACGGAGGGCGGTATTTTTTATCATTATCCCAATCCCAAGGTTGCCGATTAGGGGTATTTTTTACGGATATTTGACAAATTCCCAAAAGGCAGTATAATGCCGTTTTTCTTCCCCGATAGCTCAGTCGGTAGAGCGACGGACTGTTAATCCGCAGGTCGCTGGTTCGAGCCCAGCTCGGGGAGCTACAAAAGCCGAATGTCTAGTGCATTCGGCTTTTTCCTTTTCCGCGTACCGGGAGGCGCGGCATTTGTTCGGGCTGAAAAAACCGTCTGAAAACCTGAAAAACGATGGTTTTCGGACGGCTTTGTATTTTGGGCTTTAACGCAATTCGTTATGCAGCCTGGCCAGCCAGGCACTGACTTCCTTACCGTTGTACGCGCTGCCGTCCTTGTTCAAAATACGGATGCGCGCGCCGCCGTCCGTGGGTTCTACATGTACGATCAGCTCGGGCAGCTGTTTGACTTCGGGTTCGGCTTTTTTACCGAACAGGCGGCCGATAAATCCGGGTTTTTTGGCGGTAACCACATTGCTTTCGCTGGGCGCGGGCTGCACCAGGAAGGCGTTTTTGCCGGTATTTTGCCCTATGACGGTCAGTCCTACCCGGTCGAGTGCCAAGGCTGTGCGCCGCCAGTTGCGTTGGTAGTCGCCCGACAAGATTATGCTGTTGTTTTCCAGTTTGGCCAAAGACCCCGAAGAAGATTGGGTCGCACCGTTTTGCAGTTCGCGTTCAACCTGTGCCTCGTCCGCACCCAAGTATTGCATGAAGCGGGCAAGGAAGGCAGCTTCCAGATTGGGGTCGTTGGCGCGGGGCTGCCACATGGTGCGTTCTTCGCTGCGGTCGGTATAGGTTTCGCTCATGCCCTTGTGGGCGAAGAAGACATCGGTTACACCGTTTTTGCCCTGTTCGATGCGGATGATGAATTTGTCGCGCTCGCTGGTGGAATAAACGCCGCCCAAACCGACTTTTTCCAACAGGCTGCGGAAGCCGCCCCCCGGCAGTTTGGCACGGTTTTCCGCCCAGTCGGTTTCCATTTGGCCTATGGACGGTTCTTCGTTGGCTATGGTAAAGCCGCTTTCCTGCCAAAAGGCTTTGAGCAGCGGCCACAATTCGGCCGGTGTTTTGCCCGATACCGTCAGCCAGCGTTGGTTGCCGTCCCGCTCCAGCTTTACGCCTTTCACGCCGGTTAAGACAGCCTGTCCGCCGGCCTTTTGCGCGGCGGCGTTGCGGCTTACGTCGCTGGCGCGCACCGCGCCGTTGCCGGCCGGCAGCCGGTAGAGGTTGCCCTGGGTGGGGTTGGTCAGGTCGGGAGGCACTTCCAAGTCTATCACTTTGCGGTTTTGCGATTGGTAGTCGAATTTGGGTTGTTCTTTTTTGCCCTCTTTGCCGCCTATGAGCGAACAGGCAGACAGGGAGACGAGGGCGATTGCCGAAACGGCGGTTTTTGTCAAATTCATATTATTCTCCGGTGGGATGGGGAGTCGGCGGGGAATCGGTTTCAGGCCGCCTGCAGGATGCCGGCGGCTTTAAGGGCGGCGCGGACTTTGCCTTGGCCGTCCGGTGTCAGAGGGATGATGGGCAGGCGGACATGTTCGGCACACAGGCCAAGCTGCGCGGCCGCCCATTTGGGCGCGGCGGGGCTGGGTTCGCAAAACATGACATCATAAAGCGGTGTCAGGCGGGCGTTCAATGCGCGTGCGAGTACGGTGTCGCCCCCAAGTGCGGCACGGCACATATCGGCAAAGAGTTTGGGGGCGACATTGCCTGTTACGTTGATGACGCCGTGGCCGCCGCACAGCATGAAGGCTAAGCCGGTGGGGTCGTCGCCGGAATAGACGGCGAAGCCCTCGGGGACGCGGTTGATCAGGTCGGTTTCGCGGGCGATTGCGCCGCTGGCTTCCTTTACGCCTATGATGTTGGGGATTTCGGCCAGCCGCAATATGGTGTCGTTGGTCATATTGACCACCGTCCGGCCGGGGACGTTGTAAACAATCATGGGGATGTCTACGGCTTGGGCAATGGCTGCGAAGTGGCGGTAGATGCCCTCCTGCGAGGGTTTGTTGTAGTAGGGGACGACGGACAGGGTGTAATCCGCCCCGGCCTGCTGCGCCGCTTTCGATAGTTCTATGGCTTCTATGGTATTGTTTGCACCCGTGCCGGCGATGACGGGAATGCGTTTGCCGGTGTGCTTGACGGCGGCTTCTATTACGGCGGTATGTTCGGCAACGGAAAGGGTGGCGGACTCGCCGGTTGTGCCGACTGCGACTATGGCATCCGTGCCGTTGGCGATATGCCAGTCTATGAGGGCGTTCAGTTGGGCGAAGTCGATGCTGCCGTCTTCGCGCATGGGGGTAATCAGTGCGACCAAACTGCCTGTCAGCATAGTTGAACCTCGGTTGGTGGGCAAAAAAACGGGTTGATTGTAGCTTAACTTGGCCCCGGTGTGCAAAAGCATCCTTATTGCGGACAGCCGGGTTTGCGCCGCTTGGGAATTTGCGGTGTTTGCTGCCGCATTTGTTTGTTTTCCCTAAAAAACCGCGCCCGTCAGTCTGAGGTGGCGGCGTGAGGCGGAAACGCGGGGTTACGGCAAATGCCCTGTTTTGAAGTCGGCAGCCGGGTAAAAGTTGTTTATCCCCAACTCACATTATTTTACTATAGCGGGTTGATTCGATTTTTAATATGGCTTGGGCCCTGCCCCGTGGTTGTTAATCGTTAAGGTAATTTTGATGAAGGATGTGCGTTTGAAGCTGCCTCCTGCGGTAAATGCCCGTTTGGGCGTTTACCTGCGCCTGATGCGGGCGGACAAGCCCATAGGCACGCTGCTGCTGCTGTGGCCCACGTTGTGGGCTTTGTGGGTGGCATCCAAGGGGTTGCCCGATTGGAAAATCCTGTCGGCGTTTGTCTGCGGTACTTTTTTGATGCGCAGTGCCGGCTGCGTGGCCAATGATTTGGCCGACCGTGGTTTTGACGGGGCGGTGGAACGTACGAAAAACCGCCCTCTTGTGTGCGGCGAGGCCGGCCGCCGGGAGGCTGTGCTGCTTACGGCGGTATTGTGTCTGTCGGCAGCATTATGCCTGCTGCCGCTTAACGCGCAAGCCCGGCTGTTGAGCCTGCCCGCTTTGTTTTTGGCTTTGAGTTATCCGTTTACCAAGCGTTTTTTCCCGCTGCCGCAGCTCTATCTGGGCTTGGCGTTTTCTTTCGGCATCCCCATGGCGTTTGCGGCGGTTTTGGGGCGCGTGCCCGCAACGGCCTGGCTGTTGTTTGCGGCCAATGTGTTTTGGACGCTGGCTTATGATACGGCCTATGCCATGGCCGACAAGGAAGATGATTTGAAAATCGGCATCAAAACTTCGGCCATCACTTTCGGCCGTTATGACGCGCAGGCGGTTTTGTTTTGTCATTTGGCCTTTACCGCGCTGATGGGCTGGCTGGGGGTGCTGATTGATGCGGCAAGGTTTTATTGGCTGGCCCTGCCTGTCGCATTGTTTTGGCAGCGGCGGCAGTATCTGACGCTGAAGACGCGCGACCGCGCCGCCTGTTTTCGGGTGTTTTTGGACAATAACCGCCTGGGGGCGTTGTGGTTCGGGGTGCTGGTGTTGAATTATCTGTATTTGAAGGTGGTGCATGTGCTGCTGATTTCTTGATGTCCGGCAGTGCCGTTCCAAAGCGGAAAAACCGAATGGGAAATGGGTAAGGGGTGTTATCGGGTTTGATGTCGGCGGGGAAAAGGCGGGTCTTTCTCCGATTGGGCGGCAAAACGCTCAAAGAGGCATGGGGGAAAATCAAGGCCGAAAGGCTTATGCTGCATTTGAACCTAAGTTGGAATTATAGCGGATTAAAATAAAAATGAGACAAGGCGGCAACGAGAGCCGTGTACGGATAGTACATAAGGACGTTGGCAACGCCTTAGCCTTGCAATTTTTAACCCGCTATAAAAGAACCGCGTCCAGTACAGGACTCGCTCCTTGGAAGCCGCCCGATTAAACTGTCCGGCTTTTGGGGGCGGTTTGTCGGCGGGCAGGGGGTTATCCCTTATGTCGGTTTTCGTCCAGTAAGGACAGGGGCCGTTGTGCTTTACGCAGTTCTTCCACTTCGTCCAAAAGCCGCATAATCAGCCCCAATGCGGGGATGCCGGCATCGAAATCGCGGCTCAAACGCTGGGCGCGGCGGACGCGGGCGAGGTGGAAGCCGCTGTAGGTGCTTTGCTCGGGTGTGCCGCCTATGCTGATGATGTCTTCTTCTATGAGTTCCAGCAGCCATTCGCGGCGGCAGCGGCTGGCGGCGACGATTTCTTCGAAAGTCAGGGTGATGTCGGGGGATTGGGTCATGATTTGTCCTTTCTCTTTATGCGTTTTTCGCGGCATAGTGTTCCGCCAGTTTCGCCCATGCGGCACGGTCGGCTTCGCTCTCGGCTTTGGGGACGTTGATGCGGATGTTGAGGTATAAATCACCCGCTTCTTTGGCCGGAATGCCTTTGCCTTTGAGGCGTATGCTTTTACCGCTTTGGCTGTCGGCGGGCAGATTGACCTGCAGCCGGCCCGATGCGGTGGGGACGATGATTTTGCCGCCCAATACGGCTTCCCAAGGTTTCACGTCTATGGTCTGGTACACGTCTTTTTTGTTTTTGACGTATAAGTCGGGTTTGTCGTGAAATTTGATTTTCAAGTATAAATCGCCGTTTTGGCCGCCGTTGTAACCCGGCAGCCCCTGTCCGGCCAGCCGGATTTGCTGCCCCTCGGCTATCCCTTTGGGGATTTTGACGTTCAGGGTTTTGACTTGGCGGCCTATGCGGCCGTATTCGTCTATGGTCGGTACGTTCAGGCTCAATGAGCGTTCCGCCCCCGTGTAGGCGGCGTAGATGTCTATGCTCAATTCGGCGTGCTGGTCTTCGCCCCTGACCGGGCCTGCTGGGCGGGCCTGCCGGCGGCTTTGGCCGCCGTGTGCAAAGTCGGCAAACAGGTCTTCGAAATTGAAATCGCCCGCGCCGAAGGGTTCGCCCCCGCCGTATCCGTAATGGAAGCCTC
>JAUMUU010000100.1 GCA_030530545.1 Neisseria sp.
AAACCCGCATCGGCGACGACAACTGGATTATGGCCTACTGCCACCTTGCCCACGACTGCGTTATCGGCAACCATACCGTGTTCGCCAACAACGCTTCGCTGGCCGGACACGTTACCATAGGCGACTACGTCATCCTCGGCGGTTACACGCTGGTGTTCCAGTTCTGCCATATCGGCGATTACGCCATGACCGCCTTTGCCGCCGGCGTGCATAAAGACGTTCCGCCCTATTTCATGGCGGCGGGCTACCGCGCCGAACCGGCCGGCATCAACAGCGAAGGGATGCGCCGCAACGGTTTTACCGCCGAGCAAATCGCCCGCGTCAAAGAAGCCTACAAAACCCTCTACCTGCGCGACCTGACCTTGGAAGAAGCCAAGGAAAATATCCTGCAGCAGGCGGGGGAATATGGCGAAATGGCCGTTTTTGCCGATTTTTTCGCCCATTCCACACGCGGCATCATCCGCTGAACCGTATCTTAGGCAACACCCCCTTTATAAGGAAAAACCATGTCCCGCAGAAAACACCCGTACCGCACAGCCCTCACCCTGATATGGCTGCTGGCCGCCTGTACGCAAAATACGGCCGAACAACCGTCCCCGCCCCCCGTGCAGGCCGCCCCGCCCGCCGCTTCTGCCGAAACCTCCCCCGCCCCGTCAAAAAAATCCGCCTCCGATGATGAAATCCGCAAGGATGCCGCCCTGCAAACCCTGGCTTATGCCCAAGCCGTACACTGCGGCAATGCGACGCTGATGTCCGTGCAAAAACCCGATTACGACCGTCAGCCCGCGCCCGAAGAAGCCGCCTTGCTGCTGGACAAAAATACCGACCCCGAAACCGGCCACCAGGAAGCCTATCTGGTCGTACTCTACCAATCCGACATCACCCCCGCACTGGCCATGTTGCCAGAAAAAGCGGGCGAACAGGGCATATACGGCTGCAGTGCGGGTTCGGGTACAAGCAGCCTCTACCTCATGGCCGCCGTATACAACAGCGATTTTGAAGCCGTAGGCATAGGAGGGGATTTGCTGGACGAAATCGCACAGGCCAACCAAAAAGAGAGCGAACGCCACGAAAACGACCCCCAAGGCAACCCCTATTACATCAATCCGCGCTTTATCCTAAGCGTCAAACACCTGCCCGAAGCCAACAGCCTGGAAATTATCTCGCTGCAGCACGCCGATGGCGATGCCAACAATTTCCCCACCCTGCGCCGCAAATACACGGTAAACCTATACAGCAAAAAAATTACCGCTTCCAAGTTTGACGGCATAGAAAAATACGAACAATCCGAATAAAGGCCGTTTGCAAACATACCCCCATACCGCGCTGCGGCTTTTCAGGCATTTGCGAAAGCCCCAGCGCCCCGCCCGCCGCCCTGCGGCCCAACCCGACCGAACAAGGAAACCCAATGAACCCGATTACCGCCCTTTCCCCGCTGGACGGACGCTATGCCGCGTCCGTGGAAGGCCTGCGCCCGATTTTTTCCGAATACGGCCTGATGAAGGCGCGCGTCAAAGTGGAGCTGTCCTGGCTCAAAGCACTGGCCGCCGAACCCGAAATTGCCGAAGTGCCGCCTTTTGGCGCGGACACGCTGGCCGAAATCGACCGCGTCATCCATGGTTTTTCGGAAGGGGACGCAGCAGCCGTCAAGGCTATAGAAGCAACCACCAACCACGATGTGAAGGCTGTAGAATATTGGCTGAAAGAACGTTTTTCGGGTGTGGCCGAAGTGGCCGCCGCCGCCGAATTTATTCATTTCGCCTGTACCAGTGAAGACATCAATAATTTGTCGCACGCGCTGATGCTGCGTGAGGCGCGCGACAAGGTGCTGTTGCCCGCATTGGAGCAAATCGTTGGAAAACTGACCGCCATGGCACACGGTTTGGCCGCGCTGCCCATGATGAGCCGCACCCACGGCCAGCCGGCCACTCCGACCACGCTGGGCAAGGAACTGGCCAATGTCGCCTATAGGCTGCAACGCCAAATCAGGCAATTGGCCGCACAGGAGTTTTTGGGCAAAATCAACGGCGCGGTCGGCAACTACAACGCGCATATGGTGGCCTATCCCGATGTCGATTGGGAAAGCCACTGCCGCCGCTTTGTCGAACAGTCCTTGGGGCTGACCTTCAACCCCTACACCATCCAAATCGAACCGCATGACTATATGGCCGAGTTTTTCCAAACCCTAAGCCGTATCAATACCATACTCATAGACTTCAACCGCGATGTATGGGGGTATGTCTCCCTGGGTTATTTCAAACAAAAGGTCAAGGCGGGCGAAGTGGGTTCGTCCACCATGCCGCACAAGGTCAATCCTATTGATTTTGAAAATTCCGAGGGTAATTTGGGCATGGCCAACGCGGTGTTGGGCTTTATGGCCGAGAAGTTGCCCGTTTCCCGCTGGCAGCGCGACCTGACCGACAGTACGGTGTTGCGCAATATGGGTGTGGGCGCGGGCTATGCCCTCTTGGGTTATGCGGCGCATTTGCGCGGCCTGGGCAAGCTGGAGGCCAACCCCGCCGCCCTGGCCGCCGATTTGGATGCCTCTTGGGAGCTGCTGGCCGAGCCGATTCAAACCGTGATGCGCCGTTACGGCGTGGCCAACCCGTATGAGAAACTCAAGGACCTGACGCGGGGCAAAAGCGGCATTACCCCTGCCGAGTTGCGTGATTTTATTGAAACTCTGGCTATTCCGCCCCATGCCAAGGCGCAATTGCTGGCACTGGTTCCCGGCGAATATATCGGTAAGGCCAGGGAGTTGGCCGAAAGGATTTGACGGCTGGTGTGATAGTCGGTTGAATTGAAAATAATGTGGGGCGGCGGGGTGTTGGGATTTTGAACAATGCTTGACGGAAACTTTGTTTCGGGCAGCCTTCGCCGTTTCCGCCTCGTGCCGCACGGACTTTTGTCCGGCGGCATTTTTATCTCCCGTGCCAAGTCGGGAAAACCCGCCCTTGGACAGCGGCAGGGGCGGGTTTGTTGTGGCAGGGTCCTTATTTGGGCGGGATGATGTCGGCAGAGTACTTAATCATATTCCACGCTCCGCCGGGAAAGCCTTTGCACAATAAATCGGCCGCCTCGCCCGATTTGGCGAATTCTTTCCCGTCCCATACATATTCTTTAGTACTCCAGCAGTCGGCCGGCCCGCGCCCTTTGTGCGAACCCGATAAAGTAACCCAGCCTTTTTTGTCCTCCACATAGCCGCCGTAGCCGCCCAGGCCTTGGGGCAGTACTTTCAATATGCGTTGCGCCTTGGCATCGGTCAGGGCGTAAAAATTGTCGGAATTGTAGGCAAAGGTGTTGCAGGTGGTTTCCAACAGGGCTTTGCCGCCGCCCAAGGGGTAAATTTTGATGCTGCCCCCGTCCCCATCACCCATGGTTCCGCAATCCTGTGCGGTATAGGGCTTGCGTATCAGGCGGTACAGCCTTTTATATGATGCCGAACCCGGTGCGTATTCGCGGGCGGCCTTTTCATTCGGCACGCGGGCGGCGCGGATTTTCGGCGCGGGACTGGCGGCAGGGACGGGTTTGTTGCTTTTGCCCCGCAGTACCAGCGCATGGGGCGTGCCGTCCTTGTGCTGGTAAAGGTCGGTAAAACGCAAAACCGCCCATGCGTTGTCATGCGACAACTGCCAAACGGATTTTCCGGAACGCAATTCCAAGGTGTTTTCCCGCTGCAAGGCCGTCTGAAAAGCGGCACGACCCTCTTCGGGAATGACGGCGGTCGTATAATTGTCGGGAATAACTTCCGCCAGCGGCCGCCCGCCGTAAAAAATCTTCACGCGTTTTTGTTTCAGGGTATCGGTATTGTAATATTTGCCGTCTTCCTTATCTTTTCGGGTCATATCCAGCCACTGGGCATAAAACAACCTGATTTCGCCTTTTTCCATCCATTCTTCGCGGTTGAAGGCTTGGTCGGGCAGCAGCCAGATGCGGCCTTGGCCTTGGGCTTCTTCCAGCGTAAAGGGCGGCCGCGAGGCATATGCGGCCAACAGTGCGCGGACCTGCCCCTGTGTCAGCTTGGCCGGCCCTTCTTGGGGAAATTTAACCCTGCCCAAGGATTTTCCGTTCAAAAACAATTCGCCCCCGTTTCCTACCAATTTCATTTCCGGGCCGCCCGCCTCCCCGCCTTCCTGCAGCGTGAGATAGGCGGAGACGGCGGATTTTGCGCCTGCGGGGCGGACAAACAATATGGAAAAGGGCGAATCGCCGTCCGCCTGATAGCCCGCCATGCGGCAAGTGCCGGTATTGTCGCAGGCGGCCGCCCAATCGGCAGCGGTATAAGTATCGCCGGCAAAGGGCGAAGCGGCATGGGCGGAAAGGGACAGGGTCAGGGCGAGGGCGGGCAGGATATTCATGACATCTTTCCTTATCGGGACGGCAGAATCAAAATCCTGCCGCCGTATTTGGAACGGTTGGAAAAGGCTATCTTGCGGCCTCGCCAAACCGGCTTTCAAACTTATAAAGGCGCATCAGTTCCGTTTTGACCGTTGCGGCCGATTTGGACTGGATTTCGGACGGGGTAGGCTCGGCCGGGCTGTAATCCCAATCTTTTTTCAGATACAGCGCGGGTTCGATATAGCGGAAGGGGCCGGTGTATTGCCTGCCGTTTACAGTGATGGTGTTTTGGGGCAGGGAATTGAGTTTTTCATTATATTTTTCGCGGTTTTCCGCATATACGACATCGACAACGACCAAGGGTTCCATATCCAAATTGATGATGGATTTGCCGTCAAACCAGCCTATGTCTATTTCGCCCAGCGTTTTGCCGCCGCGCGTTACGGTATGCCTGCCGGGGCCGACGGACAGGGCGGCAACATCCATATCCCCGGGGTTGGCCGTAACGGTGTAGGGTTGGCCGTCGATTTCGAATTTGACCTCCTCACGCACACTGGTCATGCCGCCGTTGCTTAAATCTTTCGAGATGAAGGTGGAGGCCAGGGCATAGGGGCGGGGATAATACATATCGTAATAAACATAACCGGCCAGCGCGGCCACAATCAGAATGCCGGCGATTTTCTTGAATTTTTCCATGAAGATTCCTTAGTTGTGGGAAAATACCTGCAGTTTGCAGGCGGTGCGTTATTTTACCCGACGGGACGGCGGCGAACAAAATCCCCCTATGGCTTGAACCATGTGGAATGATGCTTTGCGGTTGCAAGGATGGGCGGGCTGTGTGTACAATAACGCCCTTTCTTGCCGGTGTAGCTCAGTCGGTAGAGCAGCGCATTCGTAACGCGAAGGTCGGGGGTTCGATTCCCTTCTCCGGCATCTCCAATTATCCGATAAGTATCCTATAATTATCTCCGTTTCCATATTCTTTGACGCATTTCCCACCCCTAAGCTGCCCGATTATGGCGGATTAAAACAAAACGCCCCCATACGGCAGGCCGTCTCAAAGACAGGATTTGGGCGGCCTGCCTTTTCCATGGTTCTCGCAGTAGCGTGAGGCTTCGCGCAGGATTCCGGGTCGGATTATGCCTTTGAGTTTGGCCGCCGGAATAAACAATTCGGGGCGGCCTATGACATAGGGCCCGACTTCATAGGTTTGAAACAGGAAATTCAGGCCGCCTTTGCTTATCTGCCAATTGTCCGTACCTTCAAACGGCCACTCTTTGAGCCAGTCGGCGATTTCCGCATCGGTCATCGTCTCGCCCTCGCCCCAGTCCTGGCTGTGCAGATACTGCTTCCAAGCCTCGAGTTGCAATTGCTTTAGGCGTTTCATCTTTCCCTTCAAAACAATATCTTTTAAAGCGACAGGCTTGACCGCCCCGTTTTTGGGCAATACATGCAGCGCGTAAGTGCCGTTGCCGTGCGCGCCGCAGGCATATGTGTAATATTCCTCCGCAAACACGGCATAAGCCGGGCTCTGCCCCAGCAAACCCACATCGCCGGAAAATTCCATGCCGCTGCAGTTACCCAAATCTTCCGTGTTCGTGCCTTTGAGTTCCCTCCTCAGTGCGGCACGCAGGGCGGCGGTATCCAGGCCTTTGAGCCGCCAGTTTTTTTGCAGCCGCCCGGCTGCCCAGGCATCTATCGCCGGGTTGCCGGTTTGCGGGCGGGTAATGGTCAGGGTGTGGCAGGAAATCTTGGTCAGGCAGTGGCGAACGGTTTGCGTTTTGGCCTTTGCGGACAACAAGGGCGCGGCGTGAACGGCAAACGGCATCATCAGGACGGCGGCCGTTATGAAACATCTCATATTCATCAAAATTTCCTTAATGATTGAAACCCCGCTCTTCAGGGCGCAGGGCTGAGCCTTATGTGCGGCCCTGTGTCGGTCGGAATCGATATATTACCGCGTTGCCCGCCCGGCATCATTCTTAATTAAAAAAATCCCTTTGAAATATATGGCGGATTAGGTTTGTTGAATCGGGCCCTACGGTTTTGGTTGCGGAAGCTAATTTTTGGTTGGGACTATAGCCGCAATGCCAAATATCGGTATAAGGCGCACCTGTTCCATCCCCCGGTATCCGCATGGCGTTTTAGGGCGGGGCGGGATTTCCTTTCCGCTTAGGGCCGGCCGAAGTTGATATAAACCAGCATACCGGCCAATCCGCTAATCAGCAGCCACAGGATGATTTTGCTTTCCGCCCACCAGTCTTCCCAATGCCTGCCGCGAAACAGGCTGATGATGTCGGGGGTGAGGCAGGATTTCACGCATTGGGTAAATTCGTCCCAGTCTTCAAAAAACAGGGCGTAAAGCAGGGCGGCGGTGATGAGCGAGGCGGCAATGGCAAAAATCAT
>JAUMUU010000101.1 GCA_030530545.1 Neisseria sp.
CGAAAATCGGCAAGCTGCGTATCAAAAATGAAGTAATTTAGCTATATCCGTACCGTCTGCAGCCCGCCGCCTTGCCCTGATTTAAATTTCAATACTATCCCTACACGGCGGCGTTACCGCCTTGTCTCATTTTTATTTCAATCCACTATGTTTTTTCAGCAAGGCTTCCGCTTCGGGATAATCCTTCAGAACAAACGGATTATCCTGCCAAAAGCCGCTTTTCTGCCGTTCGGGCTGTTCGGCAAGGATGGTGCGGATTTGGCGGCGCAAATAGGTTTCCAGCGGCTGCGGCACATCTTCCCCGGGCAGGGCGTAGAGCCGCTTGCCGTCCGCACCGGCAAGGAAGTATTTGTCGGACACATTCCGCCCTGCGTCGTCAAACAGGGCGATTTCGTAATACGGATAGCCTGCCACGGGGCGCGACACGATTTCCAAGCGGTAGGCGGCACGCTGTTCTGGCGGCATACGCGGCGATACGGAAACGATGTCCAGCCCGACTATCAGGTTTTTGTAGCGGCCTATGCGGTTCAAAATATCGCGTTCGGCGGCGGTGTAGGCAAACGGGTGCGGATAAAATTTGCCGTTCCGTTCTATGTCGGCGGCGGTGCGGCGCGTATTGCCGGGGGAAACGGTGTTGCCGTGCGCGTCCATCACGCCCCAAGTGCCGCCCCGCACGGCGGTGTGTTCTTCGTCCACGCGCACTTCGCGGCAGCCGTCGCAAAATTCGGCGTATCCGTATTCAAACTGCCCTGCCCAATCGTGTTTGGCAGGAATGACCAGCTTGCCCGCGCGGTCGGCAAATCCGACTTTGCCGTCGGGCGCGACATAGCGGCGTTTGCCTTCGGAAAAATAGTCCGGCACCATGTCGTACATCATGGGCTGATACAGCAGCCTGCCCTGTCGCGAATGCAGGAAAAACGGTGAATAGGCAACTTTGCCTTTAATGGCGCGGCCGCTGTCCATAAATATCAGTTCGCCTTCGGCGGTGTCGCCGTGCCGAATCATCATACCGCTGTCGTATTGGGCGGGGACTATGATTTTGCCGCCTGCGGTTTTTGCGCCGAATTTGCCGTTTTGCTCGAAATAGACGATTTTTTCGGCGGGCTTGGGTTTGCCGTTTGCAGACGCGGACGCGGCGGCCGCAAGGGCGGCAAACAAGATGATGGCTAAGGCCTGTATGATGTTACCCTTCGTTTTCATCGAAATTTCCTTAATGGTTGATCAGGACGGTAGGATTTGGGTTTGTTTGGAAGGGGCGTAACCCCTGCCGAATCAGGGCTGCGCCTTATGTACCGCCCTGTGTGTTTAAACATATTCCCGCCAGATTTCGCGTATTTCTTCGCTTTCGTGTTTGCGCCGTTGCAGGTGGGGCGGCCGGGTTCGGCCGCTGCAACGGGCTTTGTCGGAACTGTGCCTGTTCATGACCCACACGGTACGAATCCCTTGTTCGGGATGTTTGCGGCTGACGCTCATCCATTGCGATTTGGTCATGCTGCCGACGCGGTGGTTGCGTATGCCTTTCCCTTTGGCAATCTTTTCGCCCCGTTCGCGGATTTTCCAATAGTATTGCCGCCATTGCGCGTCGCTTAACGGCGGCTGCCCCAGCAGGGAGAGTTCGAAATAGGTTTGCGGGTCTTTGGCGGGCAGGAAGGCATAAAATTTCGGGAAATATTGTTTGGCCAAGGCCAGCACTTTTTGTTTGGCGGCTTGGTCCAGTTTGCGGTTTTCCACTATGGAGCGGAACAGGCCCAGGGGGTTGAAGTCGGCATAGGCGGTATGGCGCGGTATCAGGGCGCGGTATTCGGCCAGGGTAAGCGTGTTGAAGGGGCGGTTGAGTTTCATTGTTGTTCCTTAATGGTTAAAGGCATATATGGTTTCACTTTCCTCGTTTGCCGCGCCTGAAAACCGCCAGCCCGTTGATGCACAGCAGCAGCAGGCCAAACCAAATCAGGCCGTAGGTAATATAGGCGGAATCGGCCACCGGCGTGTGCAGCACGAACACCGCCGCCAAAAACAGCAGCGCGGGTTCGATATAGCTTAACATGCCGAACAGGCTCACGGGCAGAAGTTGCCCCGATTTCAAATTGGCCGACATGGCCAGCGCGCTGAACAGCCCCAGCAGCGGCAGCAGCAGCCAATAGCGCGGTTCGTGCCACACCGCCGCCGCCCATCCTTCGCCCCGCCACAGCAAATACGCGGCGGCAAAGGGCAGAATCAGGGTCAAATCCAGCGTCAGCCCCTGCAGGGCCGGCACGCCCGCTTCACGGCGGCCGAGATAGTAAACCGGATAGACCCCGCATACCCACAGCGTGGCCCAGGAAAAGGAACGCACCGCCCAGATTTCGTGTGCCACGCCCAATGCCGCGAAAAACAGCGCGGCCGTCTGAATGCGGTTGGGGCGTTCTTTCAGCCACAGCATCCCCGCCAGCATCATCACCAGCGGAAACAGGAAATAGCCCGTGGCCACATTCACCCCTTCGCCGTTCACCGGCGCCCACATAAACAGCCAAAACTGGCTGGCGACATTGGCCGTACCTATGGCGAACGTCAGCCTTTCGCGCCAAGTGCCCAGCCTTTCGCGCACAAAGCGCAGCATGGCGGGCAGGCCTATGGAATAAGCCGTCAGCAGCCACATCCCCACGGCCATCACCAGCATACGCAGGGCAAACACGTCCGTGCCGCCCAGGGGCTTCATCCAATGGCTGAACAGGTAGAGTATGCCGAACAGGGTTTGGGAAAACAGGCAGAGCAGCACGCCCTTGCTTACGGCCGTCATCGGGCATCCTTTGCAAACGGTGGAAACCGCCATGATACAATCGGTTTGCATGTTTCGGCATAATCCCGCCCCGGGACGGGCGGCGGGGGCTTGGAGAGGTTTCGGGAATGCGACAAGATACAGATGTAATCATCCCCTGTTATCGGGCGGCCGCCACTTTGCGCCGCGCCGCCGAAAGCGCGTTGGCGCAACCCGGGGTGCGGGCCGTTTGGCTGGTGGACGATGCCTCGGATGACGATACCGCCGGCGTGATGCGCCGCCTGGCGGCGGAACACCCGCGCATATGTTGCGAATTTCTGCCGCAAAACGGCGGGGCGGCGCGGGCGCGGAACTGGGGGCTGCTCAACAGTGATGCCGCCTACGCGGCCTTCCTCGATGCCGATGACGAATACGAAGGGGGCGTGTTGGAGGCCGCCCGCATGGCCTTGGACCATGTGCCGCAGCTGGCCATGGTGAGGCTGAGGCTGCAGCCTGACGGTTTTCCCGAACGTTATACGCGCCATGAGGGTTTTCCTAAGGCCTGGCAGCGTTTGGCCATGACCGTGGGCGGCAATACGGTGTTCCGCCGCACGGTGTTGCTGGCCTGCGGCGGCTTTCCGCAACACGGGCTGTTCCGCCGCTTCGGCGGCGAAGATGCGGCCTTGGGCATAGCCCTGACCCGCGCGGGCGTGGTCGGCACTTTGTTTGACCCGCGCCTGCCCGCCGTGCGCCACCGCTACCGCCCGGGCATACATGCCGAACGTTTGCTGGATGCGGAATTGTTCGGCATCCCGCCCGCGGATGTGGACGAAACGCACCGCGCCCAAGCCGAGGAGGTTACGCAGGCCGTCTGTGCCGCGCTGGCGGCCGCCCGCGCCGCCTTCAATCCGCCGCAAACGGGCATCATGCCCCTGCAGGTGTCGTTTTCGGACGGCGGCTGAACGGCCGTCAGGAAAATCCGTCTTTCAGTTCCCGCAAGGCGGCGAAAACCGCCGTGTCGTCGGGCAGGCTCAGGCCGCACAGGCTTTCCGCCCTCTCCCGCAGCAGTTTCACCCTGAGGAAGGGGTTTATCCGCCTCTCGTGCGCCAGGCTCACGGGCAGGCTGGGAAGGGATGCCGCCTGTCCGGCCTGTATGATGTATGGATTATCGGGCTCTATATGGGCGGCGAATTTGAGGTTGGCGGCGGTGTATTCGTGCGCAGGATAAAACAGTGTGTCGGGCGGCAGTGTGTCGAAACGCCTAAAGCTGTGCGCCAACTGCGCCGCCGTGCCGGTGAAGATGCGGCCGCAGCCCGCGCTGAACAGGGTGTCGCCGCAAAATACATGAGTGCGCCCGCCCAGGTCGGCCAGATAGGCCAGGTGTTTTCCGGTATGGCCGGGAACGGCCCACACCCGGACGGTATGCGCCCCGAAGTGCAGGAGGCTGCCTTCGCCGACCAATACATCGGCGGCGGCAATGTCGTCGTTGCCATATACCGTGCAGCGGGGAAAGGCGCGTTTCAGCCCGGCTATGCCGCCGGTGTGGTCGTGGTGGTGGTGGGTTATCCAAATCTGCTCCAGCCGCAGGCCTTGCCGGTGCAGGCAGGCCAGGACGGGCCCGGCCTCGCCGGGGTCTATGCAGGCGGTGCGCGCGCCGTCTGAAATCAGCCAGATATAGTTGTCGTTCAGGGCGGGGACGGGGATGATGGCGGGCATGGCGGTCGGGGATGGGGGAAAGGCCGCACAGTCTAGCTGCAGGCCGCAGGCAAGACAAGTGCCGGGTTTTCAACAAAAGGTGTGGATAAGACGGGGAATGTGGATAATTTTTAAAATTAATATTTTGATAAGAAATGTGAAAAATACCCCTGATTAAAAAAAGCGCAGGCCGTCTGAAAAAGCCCCCCGGGAAATTCCGCCCCGGGCGGACACCCGTGGGGAATATAGTCCGCCCGCTTTCGGCACGTCCGAAATATTGATACAATCCAGCCCCTTATAATCAGCCAAAAAGAAACCGCGCCATGAAAGCCAGCCAGTTTTTCATTTCCACCCTCAAAGAAGCCCCCGCCGAAGCCGCCCTTGCCAGCCACAAACTGATGTTGCGGGCGGGGCTGATCAAAGCCAACGCCTCGGGGCTGTACACCTGGATGCCCATGGGTTTGCGCGTGTTGCGTAAAATCGAAGCCGTGGTGCGCGAAGAAATGGGGCGCGCCGGCGCAATCGAACTGCTGATGCCCGTCATCCAGCCGGCCGAATTGTGGCAGGAATCCGGCCGTTGGACATTTTACGGCGACGAGCTTTTACGCATCACCGACCGCCACGACAACGCCTTTTGCTTCAGCCCCACCTGCGAAGAGCTGATTACCGACATCGTGCGCCGCGAAATCACCAGCTACAAACAGCTGCCGAAAAACTTCTACCACATCCAAACCAAATTCCGCGACGAACGCCGTCCGCGCTTCGGCGTGATGCGCGCGCGCGAATTTATCATGAAAGACGCATATTCCTTCCATGCCGACTACGAATCGCTGGTGCGCGACGGCTATCAGCCCATGTATGACGCATATTGCCGCATCTTCGACCGCCTGGGGCTGGACTACCGCCCCGTGGCCGCCGACACCGGCAGCATAGGCGGTACGGGTTCGCACGAATTTCAGGTGCTGGCCGACAGCGGCGAAGACATCATCGCCTACAGCAGCGCATCCGATTTTGCCGCCAATATCGAACTTGCCCCCACCCTGCGACTAACGGGCGAACGCGCCCCCGCGCGGGAAACGCTGGCCAAAGTGCATACCCCGGGCGTGAAAACCATAGCCGCGCTGGTGGAATTTTTGCAGATTCCGATAGGGCGCACCCTAAAATCCATAGTGGTGGAGGGCGAAGGAGAGGGCGAACTCGTGCTGCTGCTGTTGCGCGGCGACCACGAATTCAACGACATCAAGGCCGAAAAACTGCCCGGCGTGAAATCGCCGCTGGCCATGGCCGCGCCCGAAGCCGTTCGGGAAAAATTCGGCGCAAACGGCGGCTCGCTGGGCCCTGTGGGCTTTAAAGGCAAAGTGTATGCCGATTTTGCCGTGGAAAAGCTGGCCGACACGGTAATCGGCGCGAACGAGGACGACTTCCACTACACCGGCTTCAACTTCGGCCGCGACTGCCCCGAACCCGAATTTGCCGACATCCGCAACGTGGTGGAAGGCGACCCCAGCCCCGACGGCCAAGGCTGCCTGAAACTGGCGCGCGGCATAGAGGTCGGCCATGTGTTCCAACTGCGCGACAAATATTCCGCCGCCATGAACGCCTCGTTTTTGGACAACAACGGCAAAGCGCAAATCATGGAAATGGGCTGCTACGGCATAGGCATTACGCGCATCGCCGCCGCCGCCATAGAGCAGAACAACGATGAAAAAGGCATTATCTGGACCGATGCCATGTCGCCCTTCCAAGTCGTGATTGTGCCCATGAACTACAAAAAATCCGAAGCCGTGCGCCGGGCCGCCGACCAAATCTACGCCGATTTGCTGGCGGCGGGCGCGGATGTACTGTTGGACGACAGGGACGAACGCGCGGGCGTGCTGCTGGCCGACAGCGAACTCATAGGCATCCCCCACCGCATCGCCATAGGCGACAGGGGTTTGAAGGAAGGCTGCGTGGAATATACCGAAAGGCGGGGCGGCCGAACCGAACTTGTGCCTTTGGACGAAATTGCCGGCAAACTGAAATCCCTGTTGAACGGCTGATGCCCTCCAAACCGCCTGAACCCTTTGTCAGGCGGTTTGGCTTTGCGGCCGCTTATGGCGGGTGTGCAAATCCGCCATATGTTATAATCCGCCGATTTTTCTTTCGTTTTTCACACCGCCTTGCGCGGCGGCCGTGTCCCCAACCCCTTATCCCCTATTCCCCGCCCAAACGGCGGCCGGGGTTTTCCACTATTTAAGGAAGTTCTCACAAATGATTTCCACCAACAACATCACCATGCAGTTCGGCGCAAAGCCGCTGTTTGAAA
>JAUMUU010000102.1 GCA_030530545.1 Neisseria sp.
TGGTTTCGCCATCGACTTTGAAGACGGTAACGGTGATTTTTTCGGGAACTTTGGCGCGCGAAGTAAACCATTCGGCATCCGCCCAAGACTGCAACACTTCCTGTGCGTATTTGTTGCCTTTCTCGGCTTTTTCCTGCACGTCGTGGAAAGAATCGAACATCAGAAGCGTGTGTTTCAGGCCGTTTGCGGCAATGGGTGCGAGTTTGTCGTCGTCCAAAAGTTCGATTAAGGCGTGGATGTTGTAGCCGCCGAGCATAGTGCCCAAAAGTTCGGTAGCATATTCGGGGGAAATCAACGGGCTGGACGCGCTGCCTTCGGCAACGGCGGCCAGGAACGAGGCTTTGACCTTGGCGGCATCGTCCACACCGGGCGGCACGCGGTGGGCAAGCAGTTCGACCAAAAATTCCCCTTCGCCGGCAGGCGGGTTTTTCAGCAGTTCGACCAAGTCGGCGGTCTGCTGCGCGTTTAAGGGGAGGGGGGGGATGCCGAGGGCGGCGCGCTCGGCGGCGGCTTTGCGATAGTCTGCTAACATATTCTGTTCCTTTATGTGTTTTTTCTTCTGAAACCGCGCGGGACGGGCCCGCAGTGGCGTGGCGAACTATAAACTAAAATTTGTCAAATAGGAATATGCGGGGCAGGGACTTTTGCACCCGAAAGGCAGGGCGGGCAAGCGGGAGAAGGGGCGGGGTCGGATTTATAGCGAATTAAAGCCGCAAGGCTAAGTCGTTGGCACGCCTTGCCGTACTATCCGTACACGGCGGGCGTTGCCGCCTTGTCTCATTTTTATCTTAATCCACTATAGCAAACATACTTAACTTTAAATACGGAATGTCATAAAATTACGGCCTTCCCGCGCAGGCGGGAATCCATTTTTAAATTTCAGAAACTGTTTTTCAAATCAAGGTTACTCTGGTTTTACGATGGATGCCTGCCTGCGCGGGAATGCCGGAAACCGGCAAGCTGCGTATCAAAAATAAAGTAATTTAGCTATATATTCGGCAGGGGGCTTGCCCCGGCGGAGGGTAGTCGTGCCGTTTGAAAACCCTTTATGCAAACGGCGGTTTCCAAACGGCACGACTATCCGGGCGCGTATGCGGTTGTCGGGGCTATCTTCTGCGCCGCGACGCGGCTGCGGTGCCGGAAGTTTGCGCCTTGCGGCTTTGTTCGTATATGGGCATGACCTCGGGCAGCAGCCTTTTCAGGTCGGCGATACGGGTATTGTTGGTCGGGTGGGTGGACAAGATGGAATTGGCCAAGGTGTTGTTGTCCTGTATCTTGTTCATTTTTTCCCACAGACTGACGGCGGCTTCGGGGTTGTAGCCCGCCTGCGCCATCAGGCGCAGCCCGCCCGCATCGGCTTCCGATTCCTGGCTGCGCGAAAACGGCTTGCCTATGCCGTATTCGCTCAAAATATTCGCCCCCAGATTGACGGTATCGGCCGACACTCCGGTTTTGGCCTGCAATACCTGGCCGCCGATTTGGGTGGCCAGCCCGGTCAGAATCTGCTGCCCGGCGGCTTTTTTGCTGTGTTCGAGCAGGGCGTGGGTCATTTCGTGGCCGACCACGGCGGCGATTTCGGCATCGGACAGGTTCAGGGTTTCGACCATGCCGGTATAAAAGGCCATTTTGCCGCCGGGCATGGCCCAGGCGTTCAATTCTTTGGAGCGGATGACGGTCATTTCCCAATTAAAGGGCTGGCCGGTCCGGTTGGCGGCTTCGGCAAAAGGCCTCATGCGGCGGAAGACGGCCTGGATGCGGCGGGCGGTGTCGGAGGTGGTGTCCACCACGCGCGAGGATTTGGCCTGGCTGACCACCTGGGTGTAGTTTTTGGCCGCAGCCTGGTTCAGGGTGGCGGAATCGTATCCGGCCAAGTCGGCAACGGCGGTGCAGCCTCCCAAAACAATCAAGGCCGAAGTCAAAAGGGTTATGCCTTTCTTTTTCATCATTGTTCCTTTTTGGTTGCCGCACCTCACGGGGCGGCGGGTTGCAGGATACAGCGGTTTAATTTTAAAGGATGGGGGCCGTATGGGGCGGCATATTTATACGGGCGGGCGGTTGTGCCGCTTATTGGAACTGTACCGCGCCACTGACCGTTACCCGGATTTCCTCCATGCCCGCATCGGGGGTGTCCGCCGTCAGGGCGGCGTTTTCCCCGGCCTTGGCCTCCATGGGGGCGGCGGCGGAAAAATTGGCGCGCATGCGGAAATCGCCCGTTTCGGCGGAATCCGTCAGGTTCAGGCTGACGATTTTGTAGTCGGGCGAACCCAATACGCCACCCAGTTCGGCCGCGCGTCCTTTGAAGCGCGACAAGGCGTCTTTGCTGACGCGGCGGACGGTTTCCCGACGTTTTTCCTCTGAAACATCAAAGGCCGTGTTGCGGATTTCGGCATCGTTTTGCGATTCGGCAATCAGCCGGTTGAGGGCGGCAAAGTCGCGGCTTTCGACCTTGATGTAGACGGATTCTTCCCAGCCGCCGACAACGGGGGGCTTGTTGGGCCTGTATTGGTAGCGGGGGAAGATGTTGCGGTTGAACTGCTCGGATTTGAAAGCCTTGCCGCCCTCGATTCGGCGGGTAAAGCGGTTTAGTTTGCCTATGAAGTTGCGGTTTACCGCCGCACGGTCGCCGCCCTCGGCCCGGATTTGGAAGGTGGCGTACATGGTGTCGCGCGGCACGGTGGCGGTGGCGGTTTCGGCAAAATTGACGATGTTGTAGTTCAGGGGTTCGGCAACGGCCGGGGAGGCAGCCGGCAGCAGGGCGGCGGCCAGGACGGCAAGGGGTTGGTATGGGCGCATGGGGACTCCGTTAGTCGGGTGTTTTTTATATTATATAACGGATGCGCCCGGGGAGGCGGCCAATCGGGCAACGGCGGTATTTTGCGCGATAAAATATGCTGTTTCCCCGGGCGGCGGACGGGGAGGGGCTGCCCGGGCGCGGTTTGCGGTACTGCCCCCGCCTCGGCCATATACGGCTTGCCTTTAACACAACTTAGCAGTATAACCTCAGGGTTTATCCAACCAGTCGAAACAGAAAGGATGTGTCATGTTTTTCGATAAAATCGAAGCCGCACCCGCCGACCCGATTTTGGGCCTGGGCGAGGCGTTCAAAGCCGAAACCCGCAGCAATAAGGTGAATTTGGGCATAGGCGTATATAAAGACGCCCAGGGCAATACGCCGATTCCGAAAGCGGTGAAGGCGGCGGAAACCCGCCTGTTGGCCGATGAAAACAGTAAGAATTATCTGACTATAGACGGTGTGGCCGCCTACAATGCCGAAACGCAGAAGCTGCTGTTTGGCGCGGACAGTGAAATTATCGCGTCCAAACGCGCCAAAACGGTGCAGAGTTTGGGCGGCACGGGCGCGCTGCGTATTGCGGCCGAGTTTGTCAAACGTCAGACCGGTGCGAAAAATGTGTGGATTTCCGCCCCGACCTGGCCCAACCATAATGCTATTTTTCAGGCGGTGGGCATCAATATCCGCGACTACCGTTATTATGACAAGGCTTCGCACGGTTTGGATTGGGACGGTCTGATTGCGGATTTGTCGCAGGCCGAAGCGGGCGATGTGGTGCTGCTGCACGGCTGCTGCCATAATCCGACCGGCATAGACCCTACCCCGGAACAATGGGACGAGCTGGCTAAGATGTCGGCGGAAAAGGGCTGGCTGCCGCTGTTTGATTTCGCTTATCAGGGCTTCGCGCACGGTTTGGAGGAAGATGCTTACGGCCTGCGCTCTTTTGCCAAGTCTAACAAGGAGTTGCTGGTTGCCAGCTCGTATTCGAAAAACTTCGGTATGTATAATGAGCGCGTGGGTGCGTTTACCGTGGTGGCCGCCGATGCGGATGCCGCCAACCGCGCTTTGAGCCAGGTCAAGTCGATTATCCGTACGCTGTATTCCAATCCCCCGTCCCACGGCGGCAATACGGTGGCCATGGTGCTGCAGGATGCGGAACTTAGGGCGCAATGGGTGGCGGAGTTGGACGAAATGCGCGAACGGATTAAGGAAATGCGGCAGAAGTTTGTCGATTTGCTGAAAGAGAAAGGCGCGAAACAGGATTTCGGCTTTATTGTGAAGCAAAACGGGATGTTCTCGTTCTCGGGGCTGTCTGCCGAACAGGTGGATCGTTTGAAAGACGAGTTCGCCATTTATGCGGTGCGTTCGGGCCGTATCAATGTTGCGGGGATTACCGCCGACAATATCGGTTATTTGTGTGAGAGTATTGTGAAGGTGTTGTGATTTTGAAAAAAAGGCCGCCTGAAACCCCGTTTTAAGGTTTTCAGGCGGCCTTTTCGCGGTTTTTTGCTGCCGCGCCTTCATTGCCCTATTCTTCTTCGGGGATTTTGCTGATTTTCACCTTTTCTATGCGCTGGCCTTCTTTTTCCAGCACTTCGAAACGCCAGCCGTGGAAGTCCATGTGTTCGCCCACTTCGGGCAGGTTTTCCAATTCTTCCATAATCAGCCCCGCCACCGTGTGATAGGCGGCATCTTCCTCGGGCGGCGGCAGTTTGAGTTGGGCGGACAATTCGACATATTCCGACGCGCCGTCCACGATGATGCAGTCTGCCGCCTCAGTCTGGGCCTCGCCGCCGTTTTCGCGCTCGAATTCCTCGGGGAACTCGCCGGCTATGGTTTCCAGCAGGTCCTTCATGGTTACCATGCCCAACACCGCGCCGAATTCGTCCACCACCAGGGAATAATCCGCGCTGTTTTGCCGGAACAATTCTATGGCGTTGAGGGCCGTTGTGCTGTCGGGCAAAATCAGCGGCTGGCGCAAGGCCGCCTGGATATTCAATTCGCCCCCTTCCAAAAGCTGGTTGAGCAGGTCTTTTTTGTTGATATAGCCCAAAGGCTCGTCCACACCGGCCTTGCCCACCACCAGCAGGCGCGAATAAGGCGTGTTTTGCAACTGCTGCCTTTGCTCGTCCTTGCTTTGGGAAATATCCAGCCTTTCTATGTCGCGGCGCGGAATCATCACCCCCAAAATCGGCCTCTCGGCCAGGGTCAGCACGCTGCGTATCATGGATTTTTCGTTTTCTTCGAAATGTTCGCTGTTTTGCGCCTGCGCGCCCTCGCCGGCCAGGATGCTTTCGCGTATGCCCATCATGCCCAACACATTTTCCGCCGTGCGCTTGCGCCACGAACTGCCGGAATAATCGTTGCGCTTGGTATTGCGTACCGAAATCTGGTTGAAGGTTTCAATCAGGATGGAAAACCCTATGGCCGCGTAGAGATAGCCTTTGGGGATGTGGAAGTGGAAGGCCTCGGCTATCAGGCTGAACCCTATCATCAGCAAAAAGCCCAGGCACAGCATCACCACGGTGGGATGGCGGTCCACAAACTCCGTCAGCGGCTTGCTCGCCCACACCATCACGCTCATGGCCGCCGCCACCGCCGCCATGGCCACCACGATGTGGTCCACCATGGCCACGGCCGTAATGACGGAATCTATAGAAAACACCGCGTCCAAAATCAAAATCTGCGCCACCACCGCCCAAAAGGGCGAATGCTTTTTGTGCGTTTCGGCTACGGCGAAATGGCTGCCGCCCTCCAGCCTCTCGTGCAGCTCTGTCGTGGCCTTGTAAAGCAAAAACAGCCCGCCGGCCAGCATAATCAAATCCTTGCCCGCCACATCGCGGCCGCCCAGGGACATAAAGGGCTGGGTCAGCGTCATGATGTGCGCCATAAATCCCAACATCACAATGCGTATCATCACCGCCAGCGTCAGGCCGGTGATGCGCGCCCGGTCGCGCAGGCGGGGCTTGACCTTGTTGGCCAAAATCGCCACAAAAACCAGATTGTCTATCCCCAACACCACCTCCAAAAGCAGCAGCGTGGCAAAACCTATCCATGTATGCGCCTCGGACAACCAGCTTAAATCCATATTCCCCCATCCCAAAGTAACGGCCGTTTCCAAACAACAACAGACGACCCAAAAAGCGCAGGCCGCCTGAAACGGCGTGATTTTACCCCCTAAGGGCGGGCATCTCAACCAATTAAGCCCCGTCCCGCCCCGTCCGGCAAAAAACAGCTTGACCGTTTTTCAGGGCGGGCATATAATACCGCCTTCCTTCCCCGATAGCTCAGTCGGTAGAGCGACGGACTGTTAATCCGCAGGTCGCTGGTTCGAGCCCAGCTCGGGGAGCTACAAAAGCCGAATGTCGAATACATTCGGCTTTTTCCTTTTGTGCGGCATCAGTGCCAGCCTGGTTTGCCGGACAACTCGCAAATAATGGCCGAACGCCCATCCCTATCTGCCGCATCAATCAAAAGATTCAACAAATCGGGCAACTTCCTGCCGTGCTTCAACCTGGATACCGAAAAACGAAGGCTGAAAAGATCGCCATCCTTCACCTTGGGAGCAGGCATCTCCTTGCTTTTGGGGTGTTTGGAAGCCGTCAATACAATAGACGAATTATTACTGAACATCAGCTCGGCCCTATACAGATTTTCCCACGGATAAAAAACCTCTTTTTTCCAATCCCAAAGAATACCGGGTATGGGTTGTTCCATAAAAGGCAGGTGGATATGCAGGCCCTCGGGGGTAATGGTCAGCTTGGGGTCCAAATCCAACATATGGCCGCCTATGGTCATGACGTATAAGCCGAACACGACAGCCGCAGACTGACTTACCATAATGACAAGGATATCATCACTAAAAGTAGCCTCAAGCGTGCCTATACCGCAATGGCGGCGGAAAGAAAAGGCATGA